>JALHPW010000248.1 GCA_022842255.1 Saprospiraceae bacterium
TGCCGGGCTTCTAGGGCTTACCTTCATCAGGTTGTCGTAGCGCGCCTGCAGCATTTTGGCCTCAAGGCTCCCTGTTCCTGAAAACAGGTCCAAGGCTTCCTGAGTCTTCTCTTCGTCGAGCAAGGTTTGAATTTGTTCGTAGCGTGTAGGCATGATGGGCTAGGTCTAAATTTGGAAATGCCGGCTCGAAGCAAACACATTTTTAAAAAAGCCCCTCCCAACCTCAAAAATTCGAGGCGGGAAGGGCAGCTGGTTTCTTTGGGGACTATTCAATGACTTACTGCTTCACAAATTTCTCTATGGCGATTACTTGATTTTTAGACACAGCTTGCAGGAAGTACAGACCCGCTGGCAAGTCTCCGGCATCTACGGTTTGCAGAGTCTGACCCGTTTGGGTAAGTTGCTCGAGCAATATCTGACCGGTGAGGCCGATGATTCGGAAGTACATCCCGGATGTAGCCACTTCGGGTAGTTCAACCGTGAACGTACCTGCATTGGGGTTCGGGAAGATGCGAAGCGGAATGGTTCTGATCGGGTCGTATACTGCTACCACATCTTTACATTTACCCAAAGTATCAGCAGCCCAGATGGATTTGACCTCTGCTTCACTTAGGTCACGATCAAACATTTCTAGCTCATCTATGATAATGTCCCAATGCGGGTTGACTGGATTTTTCCCGATTAACAAGGGAAGGTTCGGGTTGGATGCATTGTAATTCCCTGTTGAACTGCTTGATTGGGTAAAGCCATTTGTTACGTTTCCAACATAGAAGGTAGCGGTCTGGGGGTTTACCGTTACCGCAACAAAATTCCAGTCATTCAAGACAATTGGAGGCCCTTGCAAGTATAAGTATGTACTGCCTTGACCAATTATTAAGGTAGGTAAAGCACCTTGTATGGAGAACGCGTACCCGTTATTTGCTCCAAATTTGTCTACAATTGGTTCGGTTTGGGTTCCACTAGCCGTATTAACCCAGGCATCTATTGAAAAACTGCCTGCTCCGAAGTTGAGGTCGGGAGCATCACCGACTTCCACATACCTGGAAGGGGCAGGAACACTGATATAGTGCAAGGCTCCACCTACTTTCCCAGGCACAGCATCCGGGCCGTCTGGAGAACCAACAAAACCATTGGGTTTAGGGTCCCCTTCGTGGAAGTGAACGATATCGGCTACATTATCATCGCCTACCTGTTCATCCATTGGCCACCAAGCAACCATTCCCGGAGGCGCTTCGACACAGTCGTCCTTTTCTTCTTTAAAACAAATATCATCTATGCCAAAGTCGCGGTAAAGGCCACCACTCAATTGACGAATAACCACAAATAGTGGCCCAGCCGGTAGGGTTCCAGAATTCCAGCTGAAATCTTTGGGCGTCCAGGTCAAATTATTGGCAATGGTCTCGTCTCCGATATGCCCACCCCCACTTTGGATAACTACACCACTTGCATCTACAATGTCAACGGAAATGGGAAAATTCTGCGATGGATGCGCAAACCCAAGCGCCCATTTGAAGGAGAAGCAATAGTCTGTATTTGAATTTAAATTGACAGCGCTTCGCCATAATACAGTTGGACCCGAAGTACTGCTTCCATCTATGACCAAAAAGTTCGGGGCTGAACTGGCACCATAATTCTGCCATCCGCTACAAAACGCGGAAAAATTTTGAATCACCCCATAACTACCTGTACTGCACCCAGTACTTGGACCTGACAGTGCCGAGGTAAACCCAGCTGCACCAGAAGAAAAATCACCGTTTGCAATAAGGTTCGGGCTGGGCGACCCTCCTGACGGGCAGGCACAGTTCTCCTCGTTGCAACTTACAGTCACTGTGAAACTACATGTAGCCGTATTGTCACAAGCATCGGTGGCAGTATAAACGACTACCGACGTGCCTTGATTAAAGGTTGTCCCGCTCGCATTGGCCGAAGCAACTGGGATATTGTTCACGATGTGCGTAATCCCTGGGAATCCGCAGTTGTCGTTGGCGGAAAGAAAACTGATGCCGTTGACCACAATCGCGCAACTTGAAGGTATGGCGTTGGCCGACACATTGGGCGGGCAGGTTATCGTAGGTGGGTCACTTTCAGCAGTCTGTATGCCCATACTACAGGTGCTTGTATTTCCACAATAATCTGTCACGGTGAGCGTGACGGTTGTCGTGGTACATGCTTGGAGCACCGTCGGACTAACACTCATGCTTTGGATGCCACAATTATCCGTTGAACCGCCATCCACATAGGCTGGCGTGACTTGGAAGCTGCAGTCCGACCCTAAGTCTAATCCAATACCCAGGTTGCAAACCGCCACTGGAGGTGTCACATCTGTCGCCGTATAAACCACGGAGGCTGTTGAAGTACTGCCATCCGAGCAGGTGGCTGTGACGCAATAGGTCATGGGCACACAAGGCAACACTTGGGTTGTGTAGCTGGGCCCGATGTGGCCATCACACCATTGATAAGTAACCGGTTGCGGGCCAGAAGTAACTGCTGAAACGGTGACGGTACAGTCTGTGTTTTGGGTAACTGAGATGGCGGTTTCGCAGGGCGCTACGGCTTTTGTAAAACAAATATCGTCTACAGCCCAGTCGCGATAATCATCCCCGGTTAGCTGGCGGATTGCAATATAGTATTGGCCGGAGGACAATGTGCCGGAGTTCCAATTGACCGAATAATTGACCCAGCCTGGCGCACCAGTCACAACAAAGTTGCCTACTGCCGTAACGCCTGGGATTGGGATTCCAGACAAGTCAACAATATCAATGGAGATTGGGAATGTTTGAAATGGATGTTGAAATCCTACAGACCATTTCAAGGAAAAACAATAATCCGTATTGCTGGTCAAGGAAACCGGGGTTTGCCATAAAACAGTAGGTCCCGCAGCAACGCTGCCATCCAGGGCAAGGAAATTAGGGGGAGATGCTGCCGCCAAAGGACCCCAGCCGCTACAAAAGGCTCCAATATTTGGATAGACACCATACCGGCCTGCGGCACAACCCGCTCCATTATCCCAGGCCAACCCAGAGCTAAACCCAACATTGCCCAATGTAAAGTTGCCATTTGCCACCAGGTTCTGGGAAGGGGGACCGTCGCATGCGCAGGAATCACATCCAACGTAGATATTGTAACTACAAGTGGCCGTGTTCCCGCAATCATCCGTAGCCGTCCATGTAACAGCCGTGGCTCCGGCAGGGAAAAAGCCACTGGGAGGGGCATTGTTTGTCAATACCACAAAGGGGTCGCAGTTATCCGAAGCGAATGGGGTTGGAAAAGGAACTACATAGGCCGTACAAAGCCCATTTGGCCCTATCGTTCCCACCACGGCTACGTTGTTGGGGCAATAGTCAATTACAGGCGGCACCATCTCCACTACATTGATTGGGGCTGAACAAGTGCTGGTATTGCCACACCAGTCCGTTACCGTCAAGACGACCGGGTAAACACCACATTGTGTAAACGTGCTCTGGGAAATAGACAGCTGGAATGGGCACTCATCACTGGAGCCTAAGTTCACGTCATTTGGCGAGAGGCTTGCCGTGCAATTCGCATTCATAATGATGCTCAAACCACCCACACAAGACGCGATTGGTGGCGTATTATCCACAATGACCACCGTTTGGCAAATCGTGGCGACACATCCGTTGCCGGAAATGGTCAAGCAAACATTATAGCTCTCACAGGTTGAAAATTGCCACATCGGGTTGGGCAAAGTGCTTTCGCAAGTCGTTGGGTCGCCATCAAAATCCCAGCAATATTGAAGCGGGGCCGGGCCGATGGAAGTGCTCGTAAACTGCACCTTGCCACAGTTGTCCAGGTTTTGGAACGTAAAATCGGCCTCACAAACCTCCCGCATACAGATATCATCCAGTCCGAAATCTCGTTGTGCCCCTCCCGTCATCTGACGGATGGCAATTTGTTGAAGCCCGTTCAGGCTGGCATTGACCCAGGTGATGGAGTATTGTGTCCATCCGGTTGAATTAACGGTATAGGTTGCTGTTGGCGTCACCAATACCCCTCCAAGGGTTACGCCTAAGTCAAATTGCTGGGTATAAACACTGGCCACCCAAAAGGAGAAGCAATAGGTTTTACCAGGGCTGACATTCACCTGATTTGTCCACACGTCAGCAGCAGCATTTGGGTTACCATCAATCACCAAGAATTGGCTCAATGGGTTGTTTCCATAGGTATGGTCATAAAAATTTGCCGTCCAGCCAGGGCATTTGTCGGTAAACTTTGGCAAAACACAATAGGTGTTTGAAATACAAACCCCACAACCCAGCGGAATACCAGACCCAAAATCGACATTACCCGCAGTAAAAGTGCCGTTCAATACCATGTTCTGCCCACTGGTGCCGCCACTTGGGCACGCGCACATACCCGATTCGCAAAACACCGTAATGTGCACGGAGCAAGTATCTGTATTGCCACATTCATCTTCTCCAGTAACCACAACCACTGTGGGTCCGGCAGAAAGCACCGAGCCTTGTGCAGGAACACTGCTTATTGCCACCGTTCCACAATTATCCACTGCCCCAATATTAAGTTGGGGCATGATGCCCGTGCAAATACCCTGCGGGTTTACACTGCCTTGTACCGATAGATTGGGCGGACAATCCAGGGTAGGCGGCACACTTTCGGAGGCCAGTACGCCTACCGTACATTCACTGGTGTTCTCACACAAATCCGTTACGGTCAAAGTGATTGGGTAAAAACCACAGCCCGTGATCAGACTGGGGCTAACGGACATGAATGCAATGCCACAGTTGTCGGACGAGCCACCATCAATCAGCCCAGGAGTGAGGATAGCCGAACAGTTTGCGTCCAATTCAATGCTGATACCAGAACACAAGGCCGTAGGCGGTTCCAAATCCTCTACCTGTATGGATTGGCAAATCAGGTCGGTACAACCACCTTTGCTTACCTCCAGGCACACATTATAGTTGCCGCATGCCGTAAATGTGTGGGTCGGGTTGGGTTGAGTCGAAACATTGGCATTGCCACTGTTGGGATCGTCGAAGTTCCAGGCATAGGTTAGCGGGGATTGCCCTATGGATTGATTGAAAAAAGAAACGTTCAAACCACAAGCAGCATCAGGGACAAAGGCAAAATCGGCCATGAGTGGCGCCCCAAACTCGATATCATCAATCCCAAAATCCCGAAAAGCGCCAGCAGTTACCTGACGAATGGCAAGAACACTGCCCGATATTCCGCTAAAATTGAGACTATACTGCGTCCAAACGGGGCTGCCCTGTTGAACTGGGAATGTGGCACCCGGAACCGTCACCCCATCTACCGTGAGCTCGAGATCAAAGGCCTGATCGTATTGACTGACCACCCAAAAAGAAAAGCAATAATTGACATTGGCCTGAATGGGGGTGGATTTGCGCCACACGTCAACCCCGCCACCCGTGCTTCCATCGATAATCAAAAAATTGCCGCTCCCGGAAGTGTGGTCAGGAACATTATCCCATCCAGCGCATTTGACTTGAAAATTTGTACTGACACAGTGGGAATTGGAAACACAAGCACAACTTTGGGCCAACCCGGAGGTAAACTCGGTATAACCCTGTTCAAAATCTCCATTGGTAAGGATGTTACAACAAGCGGGCGCCTGTGCCCAAACCGGGCTCGCAAACCCGATGCTTGCACATAAAAGGGGTAGGAAAAAGCGATTCATGGTGTGTGGTTTAGACGTTTATGAGAGACTTATTCAGGCTCTAAAACTATACACACTCCGCACCAGCAATCCTAGACAAATGACCATTGGTATCTTCTCGTGGATACCCGGTCAGAAATAAATGAGATTCGGCAGGGTAAGATTACTTTTGGGCTCACGATTTGTAAGCTAAATCTTGATACCCATATGTCAAAAACCCCGATTCGGATACTCCTGGTGGATGATGAGCAACCCTGCCGCGATGTAGTCCGATTTATTTTAAGTACCCATTATCCAGAAGCTTCCATCGTCGGTGAGGCCACTTCGCTTGCGGAGGCAGAAACCATGGTCCCTAAGCTTTTCCCCGATTTAATTTTATTGGATGTGGACCTGGGGGATGGCACAGGATTCGACTTGCTCGACCGCTTTCCACAGCCGAATTTCAAGGTTGTTTTTACGACTGCTCACGACGAATTTGCCCTGCTCGCATTTCGATACAGCGCCTTAGATTATTTGCTAAAACCTGTTGACCCTGAGGAGCTTATCGATGCCGTTCAAAAGGTGGCCATCCCCACTGAATCCCAGGTGTATCATCGGCAGCTGGAACAACTGCAGCACCACAGGAGTACACGCCGTTTTGACCGAATCACCCTGAATACCGGCGATGGGCTGCTGTTCATCACCACTGATGAAATTACCCGCCTCGAAGCGAACGGGAACTACAGCTTTGTATTCTTGGAAAACGGCGAACGCCACCTCGCAGCACAATCCTTGGCCAGTTTTGAGGAAATGTTGCCTGGCCCCCCATTCTTTCGGGCGCACCAGTCGCACATGGTCAATATCTCGTTCGTGCGCAAACTCGCCAAAGATGATGGCGAAAGCCTACTGATGACCGATAAGTCTGTCATCCCATTGGCCAGGAGACGTAAAGAGGCGTTTATTGGGATTATGCGAGGGGAGGGCTAGGGGGGCACAAAAAAAGGCTAACATTCTGACAATCAGATTGTTAGCCTTTAAAGTTGTGATCTCGATGGGACTCGAACCCATGACTCCTTGATTAAAAGTCAAGTGCTCTACCGACTGAGCTACGAGATCAATTTTCAAAAACGGCTGCAAAGATAAGTCCACCTGTTGCAAAAAAACAAACCTCACTTAAAATTTTTACCAATGATTATTTGGAAAAGGGGGGTAATGTGGGGGGCGATTCCAAAAATCATACGGTAAGGCGCCTTTTTTGCTTGATTTTGAATCAAAAAAAGGAACTGGCTGAAATGTTGATTGGGGTTTATGCGATTGATTGGGTTGATAATTGCACTCAAAAAAGCAGAAATCGTCCACTTTTAGGGCACAAAATATAAACCCAATCAACCACATAAACCCCATAAACCTATTGCCTAGGCATTTATCATCCAAAAGCAGGTGCTATTCACGCACAAACTTATCCACCGATACCACCTTTCCACCAGCCAGCACTTGCAAAAAGTACAAACCCGCAGGCAAGTTTTCGGCGTGCACCGGCTGTAGTGGACTTCCTGCCTCCAGCTGCTTTTCAAATACCAGCCGCCCTTGGAGGTCAGTGATGCCCAAGCGCATGTCTACGGTAGCC
>JALHPW010000249.1 GCA_022842255.1 Saprospiraceae bacterium
GTTTCTCCCTGCTCTTCGTCGTCGCAATCCGCTTTCACTGGATATGGGTTGGAAGTCATAAATTATTGATTTTCAAGTGTTTATGTAGGGAGTCGCAATCCGCTTTCGCTGGATATGGGTTAGAAGGTTCAAGTTGAGGTGTGAGTACTGGAGGTTGTACCACCGTCGCAATCCGCTTTCGCTGGATATGGGTTGGAAGCAACAAGAAGTATTTAACCAGGGCTTAGAACTAGGTCGCAATCCGCTTTCGCTGGATATGGGTTGGAAGCGCAAAAAAAGAAAATGATACTTCTCAAGCATAAAAGTCGCAATCCGCTTTCGCTGGATATGGGTTGGAAGAGGACGAGCACCGAATCTATGGCGTTCAAATATCAGTCGCAATCCGCTTTCGCTGGATATGGGTTGGAAGTCGTGCGCTGGAGTTGATGGCGGTATTGGATGATGCGTCGCAATCCGCTTTCGCTGGATATGGGTTGGAAGAAATATCTTAAAGTTCTATCGAATAAAAGATACAAGGTCGCAATCCGCTTTCGCTGGATATGGGTTGGAAGACTGATATAGAACTAGTCGAAGAATTCCTTTTCACCGTCGCAATCCGCTTTCGCTGGATATGGGTTGGAAGTGGTATGCAAGTCATCACGGTTCGGAATACGAAGAGTCGCAATCCGCTTTCGCTGGATATGGGTTGGAAGACATAATCAAAGATAGAAAAAAACATCCCAATCAGTGTCGCAATCCGCTTTCGCTGGATATGGGTTGGAAGCGAAATCCAGACGATTTCTGCAAGTGGCGCAGGGCCGTCGCAATCCGCTTTCGCTGGATATGGGTTGGAAGTTTAATTTAATCATGTTTACAGGAACAAAAGAAGGAAGTCGCAATCCGCTTTCGCTGGATATGGGCTGAAAACAGCAGCATTTCTACTACGTTTCGTAAAGGTAATCAATTGGATTTTGTCCAGACAAGCCCCGTTCGGTAAAACTTTCCATTTTTTTCTGAGAGGATTGGAGATGTGTTGTTAAGGCCTAAGTGCCCGAATTTCGTAGCTGCACAGGGGCGGCTAAGGTTGCGGTTTATTGGTTTTTGGCCGACTGGATTATGTCTGTAAAATTGAAGTGACATTTCAGAAATACGGACAACCATTGGGATTTGTGCCTAAATCAGCATGTTTTTGGAGGTGCATAAAAAGGTCCAATCGAGTAATTTTACTTTTTGGGGAAGGATTTACTCGGTTGTAGAGCGGTGTCAGATCTATTTTTCAGGCACGCACGTTTTCCGGAACCGTTCCTTAAGCGCAGGGTCAAAGGCAATGGCTTTTTGGCGGTCATCCCGGTTGTGGGTGAGTACCAGGGTTTCCAGTTCCAGGGTCAACTCCTGCGCATGCCCTTGAATGTTTTCCTGAACCGATAAGGCATAGTAATTCTCATCCCCCGCGCGCACGGCCTCTTTATTTGCGATGCCCACAAACACGTCCTCCTTACCAGCAAAATACTCCTCATAAAAACTGGAGCTCCGCACGATTTCGATGGCCAATAGTTCGCAGGGAGTCAAAAAGACTTCGCCTTCCTGAAGCTCTAGTTCGCTTTCAGTTACCCACGTAACGGGTTTGTTGTCCTGGCAGCCATCGCAGGAGGGCAGGGCGGTGGAGAGTAGTAGGGAAAAGAGGAGGTGTAGGGAAGTTTTATGCATTTTTGTTGGGGCGAGAAGGCTATTAGTTTATAGCTGTTGGAACTCCATAAACCTTCCTAAATTCCAGCAGTTCCCGAAGACGGGCGTGGACAGTGAATTTTGAGTTGGCATTTGCACAACGCTCAAAAATGGCTGCATCTACCGGGCTGCGCTTGCGACTCTCTGTGAATGGATTGAGGTCACCAAAGTATAGGAAGTGTGCATCTGGCATCTCACCCGCCAACTGCACCATGTGAGGCCGGACATTTGGGCCGGTGTCGTCGAAAACGACTACTTCTGGGCGACGGTAATCGAGGGGAATGTCTTGGCCGTAGTAGATGACGTAGGCATGAGAGAAGTTTTGATCGGAAAACATTTGCTTCCAATCGGAGACTTTGCTTTCAGGGGAGAGGATAAGAATCCGTCCATTGATAGGATTGATGGGGTTGATATCTTCCTCCGTCAATTTGTTCAGCATTTCCAAGATGGCAAAAGAGGTATTTGCACTTACTTGGTCTGCGGTATTGGACAAGCCAAGTGACTGGCTGTGCTTTGCTCGGTTTAGATTACCTTTCAAAATCAGAAGTTCGTCCAACCTAGCTCGGTTAACGAGGCTGGCTTCTAGGAAATCAAAGCAACTTTCAAGATTGCCATCGCTGATAGTCCGACGGCATCTGTCAACGAGTATCAAAAGTTGACTCATCAAATTTACATTTAGAGATAACAGTCAGATTTTAAACGATTTTCCACCACTTTTAAAGTAGAATGGAATTTTGATGAGGCATCATCTCAACTTTTATCTGTACAAGTCGCCAATGCTTCAGCACCACTGAATCCTTAACCAGCTTCTTGCCCAGTGATTTGGTTTTCAAATGCATTGCTACAACTATTTCATCTAAACCGCACAAACTCCACCGCAGTAACCTCCTCCTTCCCTTTCACATTTTTTACCCTGAGCAGTGCAATTCGCCCCACATCTTCGGTTTTAAAGCCAGCGGGATATTTGACCTCCACAGTTGGTTCGTAGTCGGCACGGATGAATAGTTTGAACTTGCCGGGATTCCCGCCGGAGAGCAGTTCTGCGTTTAGTTCGGCTCCAAGTTTGAGTGTACCCCGTAGGTAGGTGGGCGTAACGGGGGCGGGTGGGGTATGGGGTTCAGCCGGAGACGGGAAATCCCCTGCTGAAAAGGCTTCGCCTTGGGCATCTGCATCTACCTGGGTTAACCAGCCAAGTGGCAAGGCAATACCAGAGCGTGAAACCAGCCGACGGGACTTCGGAAACTGGTCAGGGTTGGGGCGGTAAGTATCGCCTGGGCGACGGTTTTTCCAGGCGCTGGGGCTGTCACCAATGGCAAAGAGTTCCATAATGTCGGCAAAAAGCCGCTTGTGTTCGGCGAGCAGGTACAACACTTCGGTCATACCCTCAAAACCCGTGGCAAAGCCAAGATGCAAGCGCAACCCGTTGGCTCGGATGGATTTTGAACCAGTGTCCACATTACGGGCATCATTGCCACCCTTATGTTCGGGTTTGGTGTAGTTTTTTTGCCAATGTTCATACGCTGCAGCCTGTGCATCACTAAATCGTTTCACACACCCGAAAATGTGAGTAAAGGCTTTTTCTACCAACGCTTGGTAGCGCGGGTCCGCGTTTTTAGTGCCGGGTGGTATCGTATCGAAGTCTGCGGCTTCAAGACCAAAAAGCCAAGCAGCACGTTTGCGCCAACCAATGAAGTGTTTTTCTTTGCCGACCATAAAGCCCTCATCGCCCGGTTTACTGCGATGAAGCTGGAGGAGAAGGTCGAGGTTAAAGTCGAGTTTTACGGCCAAAATTTGACCAGGACGCAGCGCTTCCACAGCTGGACTTTGAGGTTGACGCTGCGCTTGGTTGCCTTGGCCTTTGGGCAATTTTTTGACCAAATAAAGGTCAATGTTATCCACAGCAAGCCCATCCTCAGGTAAGGCTACATCGGCAATGAGCAGACAGCGCAGGAGGTCGTCCTGAGCTTCGCCCGACCGGGCTTGGTTTCGCTCTGTGACCATCCCAGCATTGAATGCCTCCTCTTCAATAAAATTGCCAAATGCCTTGCGGTATTTTTCTACAGAAAAGCGGACTCGCCGACGTTCGGCCTCGTCGCGGTCGGCCTTGATTTTGGCAACCTCTTTATTCAATTGCTCGTGAATCTTTTGATAATCACCATGTTCAGTCAAGTAGTGATATAGCAAGGCTGTGCGGATACAGCCCTTCACACTACTGCCGGGAAGGTAGGCGCGGCCTTCGGCATCGCGTTGGAAACCCCGTATTTCCTGTTTGGGCCGCGCGTTTTCCATGAGCAAGGGCAGGGCGCGCACCTTATTCTCAGGTTTTTTCAGGAAGTCTATAAACGCACGGTCCTGTCCGATTTTTTTACTGAAAGCCAAAAGATTGTACTCGCTACGGAGGCGCGAAAGTTCTTGATTGTAGTCGCGTCCACCTTGTCGCCCGGCGTTGCGGCGGTCGGTTTCCACAGATTCAATTTTGCTAGCCATGTCGGTAGCCCAGTCAGCAAAGGCAAGGGCATTTTTCAGGCTATCGTCACCAGCGTCAATTTGTTGAAGAAATTGCTCAAAGCGGTATTGCGAGACACGGTAAAAATGGCCGCCATGCAGCACATAATCGAAGGAATGCAATTGTGAGCCATCGCCAACGTGGAGCGGCGTGAGGGTGCGAAGGTGGAGCACCAACGTATTGGAGTTGGGCAGGAATGTCATGGCGCGTTCCATTTGAGTTGAAGCATGAAGCCGAAGCCGTTGTCATACACCGGGTGCGGTTCCTTAAACTGTGAGATTAGCTGGCCCAGGTGCCGCTGTTCTTTTAAGATTGGCAAAAGAGGGAACACTGAGCCTTCGCTAAAATAACGGTGTGGCGTTTTGGATTGATAAGCACCTTCGCCACCAACCCGGCCTTCACGTAGTTCGATGCGATAACGGAATCGTGGGTCATCAACAGGAAGGCTGTCCATCGCGTTGAGCTCGTCTGGTTTCGGGCGGAACAGTGAGAGGTTGAGCATGGCGTTCGCGTCAAAAGGCTTTGGAAGGTCAAACTCCTGGATTTCTGTTTCAAAAAAGCCCTTCCCGGAACTTCTGTCAGCACCAAACCCCCAATGGCGATAAAGACGCAACACGGCCTCCAATTTACTGGTGTCATGCCCATCTGCAAGGAAGAAGATGCCTGTATTGGAGTCTTGGTTTGGGTCGGCGTATTTATCCGACCAATAGTATTCGCTGCTGTGGAAGAGTTGCCCTGCCACCTCATCTTGTGCACCGCCGTCCACTGGCAGGTTAAGTGTCCCGCCGCGCAAGCGGTCAATGGTATTATGGGTCATGCTGAAATCCTCTGAGTGCGGCGCGGTTTGGTCTATCTCAGTCTGGGAGATTTGGCGGTCATGTTTTGATTTTCCGGCAAGTTTTAGCCTTTCTTCTTCATCATGAATATCCCGTAGCCTTTGGCGCAAATGCTTGGCAGTCAGTGAACCTTGCAGTATGTTGGTAAAATCTTCGAGGTTAACATAGCTGAATGCCTTTTTGTATTTTTTGCGAAGTTTAGCATTTATAACCGCCTCTTCAATATGGTCATCGTGTCCATCCGGGAAAGGCAAAGGGTTGGGGAAAAATGGAATCCAGCCCTTGTCGTATTGCTTACAAGGGAAAGTGCTACTTACAATGAAGGGTGGTGTGCCCTTTATACAAGCATCTAGAAAATCGGTCAATTCTTCCTCACCCCACAGGTGTCGGATACCCCAACAGAGCATACCCCAGAGCGTGTCAGACCGGAGCGGGGTGACATAGCCGCTCAGGGGTTTGAGATAGATGATTTTCATGCGGTGGCTGTGGTGATGGCCCAAGCGATGTCGCCGGTGGGTTTGAGTTTGTCAAAATCGCTAGTTGTAGCAGTTGCTTTCGCCATGTTGTTGCCTGCTTTATAATCGCTCTGGCTTAAGTAAATGGGGTCTTCAAAACGGAATTCTACGCGGCCATAGCCACGTGAACCGCTTTTGCCTAGAAAATTATGTTCAAGCAAAAGTATCGCCATACGCAGGTTAGAAAGGTCGTTTTTAGCCTCTTCTGCATGGTCTGCACCGTTGTTCAGTTCATATTGGGTGTAAATCATCTCGAATTCAAACTCCGAATCTGCCGCCACACGTTCGATGAACCGTGGGTTGGCTGCAGAGGTGATTCGGTTGATACCATTCTCACTTTTATATTCAGTATAAAGCAGGTCAGTGTCGAGTTTTTTCCACATTTCCACCGTTTTTTTCGTTGGGTGGCAATCGCGGACGATTAGGCGGGAAGGGCCTATATTGAAAAGCGGGTCATCCGGCTTTTTACTGGCGGTTTCTTTTTCATCCACCCCGATCCCGAATAGGCGAACGATGTCAGCATCGGTAGACACTTCTCCTGAGGGAGGTACTGCACCTAGGGCATATTCTAAAAGGGAGCGCAACTTTCCTTTGATCGAGCTTCCCGGCACATATGGATATCGGGTGCGTGGGTCGCGGACAACGGGTGAATCCACACCACCAATTTCGAGTTTTTCTTTGCTGCCCCCAATGTGCAGCCCGGTAAGGCATTTGAATTTGCCACGGATGATTAGGTTGCCTACAAATTTGGCATTGCTATCTGACATGATATTGAAGTTTGATGCTTATAAGTGTATCCCGGAATGTTATTCCGGCCTAGAAGGAAAAAAGCCTTGCGGAACAGTATTCCGCGATATAGGGTTACTCCCCGCCGTGAAACTTGTGATAGGCCACTACGCTCTCCACCAGCAGGAAGAAGTTTTCTATTGCTTTGGCCTTGTCACTGGCCTGCTCAATGCTTTGTATAGCTGTGGTCATAAACGGATAGAAATTGGCACGTACCGCGGTTTGGCGACCAGCGGCATAAGCCAACTTAGGTTTAAGCATAATGAGCTGGTTTTTTACTTTCTCATAGCCCTTACCCTCCTCCGTTTGCTCATACTCCGCCCGCATTCGGGTAATGGCAGAGTAGAAATTTCGGATTTGGTTAGTTTTGAGTTTGTCGCGTGTGAATTGCAGGGCCATGTTTTCGGCCTTTTGTACGATGTCGGAGGTATCCATCGTGCTGAGGTTGATATCCATAATCAGATGTTTTTAGATGTTGAACGAACTTGGAGCATGGCGAAATTGAGAGCCACGAGGTAATCAAGGGCCTTAAAGCCATCTGCATCTTCGGGTTTCATGGCGTTTTTGAGGAAAGAGTGCATCAAGTGTTTTTCCAGTGCATCGGTGATTTTCTGGCTGTCTTCTGCTGAAAATCCATTTCGTGCAAACAGGTAGTGCATCCGAGCGATGTTACGAGCAAACTTATCGGGCCGAAGGCTTCCCCGACGCAAAAGTTTGCCACCAATCCACTCATCGCGTTCATAGTAGCTATTCTTTACCAATTGCATGATGCGATAGGCAAAAGAGGAATTGAACTTGCGTCCACTGGCGGTCTGGCCCTTTTCCAATACTTCTTTAAATTGATTGCCGAGATCAAATTTGTCCTGGAAACTGTCCCAACTCAGGGTGTAGTCAAATACATCTACCTGGT
>JALHPW010000250.1 GCA_022842255.1 Saprospiraceae bacterium
ACATGAGGGATTTGGGGAGATGTAGGGCTTTAGCCCTTAAAAACAAGGGCTAAAGCCCTGACTTACCTTTGTTCCTTTTCAATCCCCGGCCTGAAGACCGGGGCAATTTTACCACCACTGTACAATATGAGGATAGTCAGGAAACATTTTTGTAGTGTAGCAGAACAACGCCAAACGGTTGTACAAATTTAAGCAAATACTCTATTTAAGAAATTTGATATGCTCTTAACAAGGGGCTATATCTTGCACGCAAAATAGACGATAAACACTGCAATGATGTCACGATTTTGTTTACTCTTAATTTTTGCCCCGCTTTTCGCCAACTGTCAGCCCGCCCCTTCTCCTTTTAACATCATCCCATTGCCTCAAAGTATCGAGGCTCGAAAAGGGGTGTTTACCTTAAAAAAAGATACGCGGATTTACACGCCGGAAGGCCAGGCAGAATGGGAATTGCCAGCCCAGTATTTTATGGCAATGACCGCCACCAGCACCGGCTACCGTTTGGTAAGCCAACCGTTCAAAAAATTCAAGGAGCCCAAAAGCAATTCGATTTATTTCTTGCAAGACCCCAGTATTGTATCCAATGAGGGATATATCCTGGAAGTCAAAGCCAATGCGGTTATCATCCGTGCCAAAACCGCGGCAGGGGCATTCTACGCAGTGCAGACTTTCCGCCAACTGCTGCCGGTAGAGTTTGGCGGCACCCACAGCTATGGTAGCGTGAAATGGGTTGCACCTGCTTGCCTTATCCAGGATGCCCCAAGGTTCGCTTACCGCGGCATGCACCTCGATGTGAGTCGTCATTTTTTCCAGCCGGTTTTTGTCAAAAAGTATATCGACATGCTGGCCATGCACAAGCTCAACACCTTCCATTGGCACCTTACGGACGACCAAGGCTGGCGCATCGAAATAAAAAAATTCCCCGAATTGCAGCGAATCGCTTCTTGCCGAAAGGAAACCCTGATTGGGCACTACAACGACATGCCCCACCGCTTCGATGAGAAGAAATATTGCGGGTTTTATACCCAGCGGGAAATCAAAGACATCGTGGAATACGCCCAAAAGCGCTTTGTCACCATTGTCCCTGAGATAGAAATGCCAGGCCATGCATTGGCTGCACTTTCGGCTTACCCCGAACTGGGTTGCACAGGCGGGCCGTACGAGGCCGCCACAAAATGGGGTATTTTTGACGATGTTTTTTGTGCCGGAAATGACAAAACATTTGCGTTCCTCGACGATGTGCTGGCAGAAGTGGTACAGCTGTTTCCAAGTACCTATATCCATATTGGTGGGGACGAATGCCCAAAAACACGCTGGGAAGCCTGTGAAAAATGCAAAAAACGGATGAAAGACGAAGGCTTGAAGGATGCGCATGAGCTCCAGAGCTACTTCGTTCGCCGTATGGAAAAAACCCTAGCCCTGCACAACCGCAAAATCATCGGCTGGGATGAAATCCTGGAGGGCGGCATTGCACCCACGGCTACAATCATGAGCTGGCGGGGCACCGAAGGGGGCATCGCAGCGGCCCGTGCTGGCCACGACGCCATTATGACCCCAGGTTCCCATTGTTATCTGGACCATTATCAAAGCGACCCTGCCATCGAACCATTGGCCATTGGTGGCCTGACCACCTTGGAAAAAGCTTATAGCTACGAACCGATTCCGGAAGAACTTTCCCCTGAACAAGCCAAACACATCCTGGGCGCACAAGGCAATGTCTGGACGGAATACATGCCCAAATCCGAACAGGTGGAGTATATGGCCTATCCGAGGGCTTGTGCTTTGGCAGAAGCGGTTTGGTCGCCAAAGGGCAAGCGTAATTGGGCGGATTTTGTGAAACGAATTCAACCCCATATGAACCGGCTCGATGCGGCAGGCGTGAAGTTCGCGCGTAGTTTTTACGATGTAACCGCCTCTTTTTCAAATAGTAAGGTGACTTTGAAAGCCAATGACCCCGCACTGGAGGTTCGTTACACCACCGACGGAAAACCACCTTCCCTTAACTCGCCCAAGTATGTTTCGCCCATCCCCATTACAAAAACCACTACCCTGCGGGCAGGTGTTTTTGGCAAAGCAAAACCGCTTGGCAAATCTATGTCTGTTCAATACACCATCCACAAAGCGATTGGCAAATCATACACCATGCCTCGTAAACCCGATCAGTATACCGGGGGCGATGAGTTCGCGCTTACCAATGGGGTATCGGGAGGGCTCAAGACCTGGAACAATTGGGTAGGTTTGGTAAACCATGACATTGATCCGGTGATTGACTTCGGACAGGCGACGGCATTTGGCAAGGTCTCATTCAATTTCGTGAATGCCAAGGCCTCCTGGATTTGGCCCCCAAAAGGCGTAGAGTTGTACATCTCGGACGATGGCACAAATTTCAAACCATTGGCCACCAAAACCATCGATGTAGATGCCTTGCACGGCGCGACGGTAGAAAATGTGGTTTTGGAAACCCCCAATGCAAAGGGCCGGTACCTAAAGTTCGTGGCCAAGACCTACGGCGTCATCCCGAAAGACGAGCCTGGTGCTACCAATGGGGCCTGGCTTTTTGTGGATGAGGTGGTGGTGGAGTAAGCTTAAAATAAACCGCAAAATGTAAAACCGGAGAGCAGAAAAATTTAAAACCAAGAAGTGCCAGATCTCGAAAAGGGCAAAAATTTGACCATCTTCGAATCTGGTGTGTAGTTTTACATTTTGCGTTTTTCCTGTTTTGCGGTTTTACATTTAAATAATGGACACACTCGAACAACCTTCTTCCCTCCCTAAAAACAACCCGCGCACCATCAATGGCTGGGCGTTTTTTGATTGGGCCAACTCAGCCTATGCACTTGTTATCACGGTCGCCATTTTTCCGGGATATTTCCTCGAATTGACCAACGATTCCGTGAACGTGCTGGGCCTGCGTATGTCGGACAGCACCTTGTACGCCTGGAGCATCGCTTTGGCCTATTTGATTATTGCCGCTGTATCCCCTATCCTTTCGGGGATTGCGGATTATGGAGGTCGGAAGAAGGTTTTTCTCCGATTTTTCACCACCCTCGGTGCGCTGGCTTGTATTTCGCTGTTGTTTTTTACAGGGATGCCCACGCTCTGGGTCGGGGTGGTCGGTTTTATTCTGGCTACCATTGGGTTTGCGGGCGGCATTGTTTTTTACAATTCTTTCTTGCCCATAATTGCCACGGAAGACCGGTACGACGATGTGAGCGCAAAGGGGTTTAGCTATGGCTTCATCGGAAGCGTTATCTTATTGATTGTCAATTTAGTAGTCATCATGAACTACGGCTGGTTTGGCTTCCCGGATGGACTTCGGGCGGTGCCCACGGCCTTTGTCATGGTGGGGTTGTGGTGGATTGGTTTTGCCCAAATCCCACTCCGCAGGCTCCCGGAAGACCGTCCGTCAAAACCAGTGGACAAGCTCCTCAGCAAAGGGTATCAGGAACTCCGGAAAGCTTGGCGCAATTTGCGCAGCGAGCCCAATGCCATGCGTTTTTTGATTGCGTTTTTCTGCTACAATGCTGGGGTGCAGGCAGTGCTTTTCCTTGCCTCCACCTTTGCCGAAAAGGAATTAAAGTTCTCCTCCACGGGCCTGATATTCCTAGTGCTCATTCTTCAAATCGTAGCCATCGGCGGGGCATGGGCATCGGCCAAACTCTCTGGCAGAAAAGGCAACAAGTACTCCATCGTACTCATGCTAATCATCTGGACGGTTATTTGTATCGTAGGCTACTTCGTGCAAACCGGTGCAGATTTTTACTTCCTTGCAGCAGCAGTGGGCCTGGTCATGGGCGGTATTCAATCACTTTCCAGAAGTACCTACGCCAAATTGTTGCCCGAAAACACACCCGACACCGCCTCCTATTTTAGTTTTTACGACGTGATGGACAAGGTTTCAACCGTGGTTGGCACCTTCACATTTGGGTTTGTAGAACAAATCACAGGCGGAATGCGCAACAGTGTGATGGCTTTGGCCGTGTTTTTTGTGGTCAGCTTGCTCATTCTTTCTGTGGTGAAAATTAAACGAATGACGACAAATTAACTATGATATATGATGTATGAACTATGATGTATCGGGAACCTTTTTAAACGTCATAGTTCATACATCATACATCATACATCATAGTTAAAATGGACTTCACACGCCTATTCGAAATACTTGAATATCAGCAACTTCGCTACCCGCAGAAGGTGGCGAGCGCTGGGCGTCGTGATGGTAAATGGCAGACTTGGACGACCTCTGAACTCCTTAATGAGCGCGACCACGTGAGTGCTGGATTGCTACACCTAGGCTTGCACCCAGGCGATTGTGTGGGGATTTTGGCGCATTGTGGCAGTCCGGAGTGGCTCATCGCCGATGCTGCAATGTTGCAGGTAGGCATCATTCCGGTGCCCATTCACGCGACCGCTCGACTGGACGAGATTGCGCACATTGCCCAGGATGCGAAACTGCGTGCCTGCTTCGTCAGCAATGGAGAGATGTTGGATAGAATAGAATCTGCTGGGGTGAAACTGGAGTTTGTTTTTTCTTTTGAATCCCGGAACGCTGATCCGGGCGCTGATGTATCCCGGAACGCTGTTCCGGGGCGCTCGGAACGGAGTTCCGGGGTACAGTACTGGAACAATCTCGCCTGTTTACCTGACGAACACCTTGCCGGAAAAATCAAATACTACCGCGAGGGCATTCATGAAGACGCGCTCGCTACTATCCTTTATACCTCGGGCACTACAGGCTTACCTAAAGGCGTGAAACTCAGCCACCGAAACATCACAAGCAATGTCAAATCAGTATTGGCCATCGTGCCCCTTGGTCCGGACACTTCCGCTGTGAGTTTCCTGCCCATGAGCCATATACTGGAACGTATGGTGTGTTACACCTATCAAGCGGCGGGAACGCCCATTTGGTTTGCCGACAGTATGGAGCGTCTGCCAAAAATCCTGCAAGAAGTCCGCCCCCATTTTATCACCGCAGTGCCACGGGTGCTTGAACGCATGTACGAACGGTTGCTGGAAGAACGAAGCCGAGGTGGACGTTTGAAGAAAAAAATACTCGATTGGGCCATCGCCCTCGGCGAACGTTTCCCTTATTCAGGGGGCCAGGCGATGCCTTTGGATTACCGTTTGAAACGTTGGTTGGCCGATTTTTTGGTGTTCCGGCATTGGCGCAAACGCATGGGTGGGCGTATTCGCTACATTGCGGTGGGGGCCGCAGCTTTGCAACCACGGCTTGGGAGGCTGTTTTCAGCGGCGCGAATCGACGTTCGGGAAGGTTATGGCCTCACAGAAACCAGTCCTGTGATTGCATTCAACCGCTTTGAGCCGGGTGGGGTTCATTTCGGCACGGTAGGTATTCCGGCACCTGGCGTAGAGGTGCGCATAGCAGCGGAACGCGATGAGGCTGGCAATGGGGAAGTAGAAGTACGGGGCCCAAACGTGACGAGTGGTTATCTTCATTTGCCGGAAGAATCTGCCGAACGATTCACGGAAGATGGCTGGTTCCGGACCGGAGATTTAGGTCGCTTCGAACACAAGCGTTTTTTGAAGATAACCGGACGCAAAAGCGAAATATTCAAGACTACCACCGGCAAATTCGTGGCCCCAAGTTTCGTGGAACAACAGTTGGTGGGCTCACCTTACATCAGTCAGGCATTGGCAATTGGGCTAAACCGACCCTTTGTAGGTGCGCTCATTGTCCCGGATTTTCAGCAATTGGAAGCTTGGTGCGTAGAGAACAAAGTACATTGGACGGCCCCGCAGTTCATGGTGCTGAACCCAAAAGTGGAAAAGTTTTTCCGTCAGGAAATAGAAAAGATAAACGAAAACCGGCTGGGGACCATCGAAAGGGTACGCGCATTTCAGCTCCTATATGAGCCCTGGACATCCGAAAATGGCCTGCTCACCCCTACCTTAAAAGTGCGGCGCGAGGTGCTTTCGAAAAAGTTTGCGGTGGAGATTGAGAAGATGTTTGGTGGAGGGTAATGGTTTGGGGTTTGGGGTTTAGGCAGCCCCTACCTATTACTGCTTAAAACACGCCTCATCGCACCATATTCAAAAAAGCACCGCCCAGCCAGTGGGAATCCGCTTTGATGAGGGTATCAAGTGTCTGATTTGCTTTGTGGGTGAGTTTGCGGATGTCGCGCACAACGGTGCAAAAATGTTCGGATTGCGGGCAGGTTTCCTGCACAGCTGCTAATTCATCGAGTACCAACAATACCGGCTCCAGTTCGCGCTTTTTCCGGTTGATAATGATTTGGCGGATTACCTTCCAGAGGTCTTTTTCCGCAAAATACACTTCCTTTCGGCAGCCTGGCGGGGTTTCTTTGTACACCAGGCCCCAGTCGAGCAGTGCCCGTAGGTTCATGCTCACATTGCCAGTCGAGATGTCGAGCTCGGCTTTTACCTGATCGGCACAAAGTGGTTCGGGGGATATGAGCAACAGTGCGTGTACCTGTGCCATGGCCGGAGTAATGCCCCAGCCACCTGCCATCTTACCCCACGACTCGATAAATTTTTGTTTGCCCTCGCGAATGTCCATGTGTTGATTGTTTGACGCTACAATGCCAATTCGTTTGTTTTGTTTTCAAAAATGACTGAAAATATCTGTGGAGGCAAACACGACTACCATTTCGTTGAACAAGGCTTCCCAACACAAACACTACCTTCGCCCTCCGATGCGCTATTTTATCACGCTTTCTTATCGTGGCACCCGTTATGCCGGTTGGCAGGTGCAGCCCAATGCTCCAACGGTACAGGCTACTTTGGAGGCTGGGTTGAGCACGATTTTGCGCACAAAAATTGAAATTACAGGTTGTGGCCGAACCGATACGGGCGTCCATGCCAGCTATTATGTGGCGCATTTTGACGCGCCCGAATTGCCCACCACCTTTTTGAATGGGCTCAACAGCATTTTGCCAGAAGATATAGCCGTTCATGAAATCAGACCGGTGGCTGCCGAAGCCCATGCCCGTTTTGATGCTTTTGAACGCAGCTATGAATATCATCTTTCCCTTCGAAAGGACCCATTTTCCATCGAAACAGCCTGGTTTTATCCCATGCACAGCAAGCTGGATTTTGACAAAATGCAGGAAATGGCGGCCCTAATGCCACGATATTCGGCATTTTATCCTTTTTGCAAGTCTGACAGTGGGTTGGAACACTATGATTGTGAATTGAAATCTGCTTTTTGGGAAAAACGCCCAGAGACGCACCGATGGGTGTTCCATATCACCGCC
>JALHPW010000251.1 GCA_022842255.1 Saprospiraceae bacterium
CCTAGCTTCCCAGCGGCCACGGCCACGGATGCCTGCGACGCCACGCCGACGATCACCTCCAGTGATGTGACCACGCCGAGCGGTGTTTGCCCACAGGAATACTCGGTCACCCGCACCTGGACGGCGACGGACGACTGCGGCAACAGCTCGACCTGCAGCCGCACGATCTCGGTGACGGACAACACCGCGCCGGTGATTACCTGTCCGACGGTTACGCCTAGCATCGAATGCCCAGCCACGCCGAGCTTCCCCGCTGCCACGGCCACGGACGCCTGCGACGCCACGCCGACGATCACTTCGAGCGACGTGACCACGCCGAGCGGCGTATGCCCACAGGAATACAGTGTCACCCGCACCTGGACGGCGACGGACGACTGCGGCAACACCTCGACCTGCAGCCGCACGATCTCGGTGACGGACAACACCGCACCGGTGATCACCTGCCCGACGGTTACGCCTAGCATCGAATGCCCTGCGACGCCAAGCTTCCCAGCGGCCACGGCCACGGACGCCTGCGACGCCACGCCGACGATCACCTCGAGCGACGTGACCACGCCGAGCGGCGTATGCCCACAGGAATACAGTGTGACCCGCACCTGGACGGCAACGGACGACTGCGGCAACAGCTCTACCTGCAGCCGGACGATCTCGGTGACGGACAATAACGCGCCGGTGATCACCTGCCCGACGGTCGTGAGCCCTATCGAATGCCCGGCGACACCGAGCTTCCCGGCGGCCACGGCGACGGACGCCTGCGACGCCACGCCGACGATTACCTCGAGCGACGTGACCACGCCGAGCACTCTTTGCCCGCAGGAGTACAGTGTGACCCGCACCTGGACGGCGACGGACGACTGTGGCAACAGCTCTACCTGCAGCCGGACAATTGTTGTGGAGGACAATACTCCACCAAGTATTGCTTGCCCTGCTCCTATTACGGTTTCTTGTGCTAGCCAGGTACCGGTACCAAATCCAAATCTTGTTGTTTCAAGCGATGCTTGCGGAGGCCCTGTGACCAAAGTGCATGTAGGGGATGCCATTACGAACCAGACTTGTACCAACCGGTTCACCCTGACGAGGACATACCGATCAACCGATCAATGTGGCAATTCGACCACCTGTACACAGGTAATTACCGTATTTGACAATACACCACCCACGATTACTTGCCCAGCGAACTTGACATTCTCCTGCGCTGGAGATGTGCCAGCGCCCAATCCGGCCTTGGTGACAACGTCAGACAATTGTGGCGGTACGGTGACCGTTTCGCTCTTGAGCAATACGATTGCCAACCAGACCTGCGCAAACAGGTTTACGATTACCCGCGTTTACCGGGCAATGGATGCATGTGGGAATTCTTCGACCTGCGCTCAGGTGATAACGGTATTTGACAACACTGCACCTGTGTTCTCTGGTGTGCCTGCGAATATTACCGTGGATTGTTATATTGTGCCAGCTCCAGCAACACCAACTGCATCGGACAATTGTGGAGGGGTTGTAACCATTACATTCAATGAGGTGCAAACAGCAGGGACTTGTCCGACGCTGTATACTTTGAGAAGAACCTGGGTGGCAACCGATGTTTGTGGCAACACAAGTTCTGCAGTACAAATTATTACGGTTATTGACACCCATGCCCCACAATTCCTCAGTCCTCCGGTTGACGTGATGGTTGAATGCGACCTTGAAACGAATTTGGACGATTATCAAGATTGGCTGGACAATCATGGAGGTGCCGTAGCTGAAGATTGTAGCGAAATTACCTGGACCTACATGGATTCGCCGGGCCACTATTGCCCAAGTACCTGCGGTGGCACTTTCCAGCATTTCATCCGTTTTATTGCTACAGACGAATGTGGCAATTCTTCCTACCATGATGCCTGGTTTATTGTTGTAGACCAAACTCCACCTACTTTCCTTGTCGAGCCACAAAGTGTGGTGCACGAGTGTGAAGGCGATGGCGGAGAGATTTATTACTACAAGTGGCTTGATGATTTGGCGGGTCTAGAGGTTGTTGATAACTGTGGTGAAGTCCAACTGGAACACCTATTATGGTCGGAAAAGGACCTGTGCGGCGGCGGTTGGTCAAAAACCATTCAGTTTAGGGCGACAGACCAATGCGGGAATGTGAGTATCCGTTATGCTACCTTTATTTATGCGGATACCACACCTCCAGAGGTTGAATGTGCATCCGGGGATGTTTTGCTTCAGTGCGAATTTGATATTCCTGCACCTGACCCCAGCAGTGTAATCACATGGGATGCATGCAGTCCCGTGAACGTTACTCTCTTCAAAGTAGAGGTTTGGGGCGGATCTGGTTGTCAGTCGGCGATGACCAAAACTTACACCTATGAGGCTAAGGATGCATGTGGAAATGCTTCCTATTGTTATCAATCCTTCATGGCGGTTGATTCACTTGCCCCAGTTTACACAGGTGCGGATACCATCGCAGTACAGTGTATCGATGATTTGCCCGATGCTGAACAAGCAATTGATTTGATCCAGCCATTTGTGGTCGACAATTGCTATGACATCATTTGCTTTAATGATGGGGTAGGAACGCCAGGAGATTCCTCTATTACATTCTGTTTCAAGGCGAAAGACCTTTGCGCAAACTGGGGAGAACCCTTCTGTGTCACTTTTGTGGCGACCGGTGGTTGCAAACCATTGTGCACGGCAGGTGTAATGGGCTGGGGTGAAGCTGGCGGTACCATCGACCAATTCAACACTGCACAAGTGGTTGCCAATTTGATGAACCAATATGGCCCCATCACGGTAGGTCGTGGAGTGCGTACCGTTACAGTTTCAAATGCCGACTGTGTATTTGAATTGTTGCCTGGTACGGGTGAAATTTCAGAATTGGGGATTGGAAACTACATCGCAAGTGTTGACAACGGTTGTAGCTTGCCAAGTGAACTAACCAATGTGGATGGAAGCCTTTCCAATTGGGTAGTATCCCAGACCATGGCCTTGCAACTCAATATCTGGTATAACCGTAGCTATAATGGCCGCGAACTGGATTATCAATTGTTGTCGGAACTGCCAAGTTGTATCATAGAGCCAAAAGTCATGGCCCTTTTGAATAACCCCAATGCGACCGTTAATGATTTGCTAGTACTTGCGAATAATTATCTGGGAAGCTGGGGTTCCTATGACCCTGGCGTTGGGGAAGCACTGGGTAACAGCCTTTCTGCGTTGAACAGGTATTGGGAAAATTGTCAGGAGAACGACCCATGCAATCGGATCATTCGGGAGCGTGGAATCAAGATTGACGAGATCTCCAACCTGAAACTGGTGCCCAACCCTGCGACTAACACGACCACCCTGTTCTTTGAATCGGAAAGCGATGGAGCATCCAATCTCCAGATTTCGGATGGCAGGGGTGTTCAATCGGTTCGGAATATCCAGGTAATCAAAGGCTTAAATCAGTTTGAGCTTGATTTGACCAACCTGCCAGCAGGCGTTTATCACTTAACTTTACAAAGTGAAAGTCGGGTGAAAACACTGCGCCTGGTTAAGGTAGGCGAATAAGCGACCTATATTTTGGGCCTCTAAACAGACTAAAAAGCGGTTCGGGACTGGTTCCCGGACCGCTTTTCTTTTTTACATCTCAGACCCTCAGTGCCTTTTGCGGTTTGTTAAGGTCGATTGGAGGGAATACCCCCAACGCAACAATACTGGCAACCTATCCAACGTAAAATTCCCATACCGCACCGGAAACGCCCCAAACCCGCGGAAAAAACGCTCAATTGGCTCAATCATGCTGCCATCAAAGTCCAGGCACTCATATTTTGAACCGAACAAACGCACACTTTCTGCAATGATATTGCTCATTGCGCCTGAGTTTTTGTAGGCCGGTAACGTGGAGCCCTGGTAATAAATCATCTTGTTTTTGAAGAAGAAATAAATGATACCTGCTACGGGTTTTTCCCCATCGTAGGCGAGCAGGCAACAACTTTGTTGGGTTTCAAAATAGTGTCGGGAATTTGAACAAAGTGCCACAAAGAAATGATTCTCAATGCCTTTTGCGGCCTCGGGCTTGGCTGTTTTGAGGATTTGCACCACAGCTTCCGGGTTGTTTTCTGCCCGGACAACGATGCCCGCTTCCTCTGCTTTTTTGATTTCACGGCGCACATGGGAGGCACAGGATTGTAAAAACGGGTCGTAGCCCTTGCGGATATCCACCCAGTAGGTGTAGCGCATCCGATGTTTCCAGCCCAGCCAAATCAAGGGCAAATCGTATTCAAATTCGGGTGCAAAGTGGTAACTGAGGTAGCGAAGGTCGGCGGGTAAGGTTTCATGGATGAGCTGGATGGTCTTTTTTTGAAACTCCAGGTTTTTGTACACCTGATTTGATTTTTGTGCGAACAAAATACCCAGGTATTGTGCAAAATGGGGCTGTAAGGCATAGTTTATGCCCCATTTCTGCCGACTTTCAAAGGGGAAGGCGGCCATGATTTGTCCGCCCTCTTCGACGATTACGGCTTGCCAGTCAGGCAACAAATGGGAAAGATAAGAATGGCAATGATAGATATTGCCCTGGGCGGACTGGGTCACAAACTCGTCCCAGGCAGCGGCATCCAATTCGTTTCCGGCAAGCAGTTTGGCATTCATGGGCAGCGGTTTTTTAACGTGAAACGTTGTTAAATGAAATTCGCTCCCTTGCTTATGAAAAAAACTACTGATGCCCACCCGTACTTCATGGCGCACCCTTTTTGGGATTCCCTGCGTATCCACCCCAACTCTAAAACGTTCAATGCCCTCCAAAAACTGGACGCACCTGCACGCCGGGCGCTGATCGAAGAAGCGGTTAAAGGCTTTTACCCAGTCAGTTATGCGAGTCTTTTGGCCTTCAAACGCTTCTCCGATTTGGCGGAAAACCCTGAATCCAAAGCCATCGCCCATGAAATCTACCTCGTAGAAAAAGGTGAAAAACCACTCATCGAAGGCTCCGATATGACCGGGGTGTTACACTGCGACCAGATGAAAATGATGTTCGAATCACTCCTGGGCGAAACCCTGCAAATCGCTGAACCTGAGCATTTTGAGGTGCTTCAAAAAGCGGATATCCCACAGTCGTCGATTGTAAAATCCATGGCGATATGTGATTTGATTGAAAACACAGCGCCTTTCGTGATCCACTTTTACCAGGATTTTTTGATTCAATGCCAGTTGGCCATTGGTGTACCGAGTGAGCAGTTGAACCGGAATTACCTCGATGAGCACAACCTCACTGAAGGCGATTCCTGTGAGGATCAGCACATTGAGATGTTGGGCAAAATGAAAGGCAATTACCGCGATCTAGAGCAATCCGAGGCTTACCAACAAGAAAAAGAAGGGTTCATTGCCTTGGTTTCGGCGCATTTTGAGCAGCACCGACAAAAGATGGCGGCTATAATGGATTCGGCTTTAGCCGCGTAGGGAGGATACCCCTTTTAACTAAACGGTAGTTGCAAATCCCAGGCCAAGGTGTCATTCTGAGCGCAGCGAAGAACCTGAGGGAGAAATGTGGTAATGTGTTGAATGTGATAAATGTGGTTGCAATGAGGTCAATGAGTAGATTATGTGTCGCGCATAATGTCCTAATAATCACGTTCTTCGCTGCGCTCAGAATGACATCTTAGCTTGGGCTGGGAGAATACCATGGAGATGATAATTACCTTAGATTAGCAACTTGCCAGCCTAAACATGCCACAAAAAAACGGTCTTGAGCGCAATGCCCAAGACCGTTTTTTATGCAAAGTGAAAAGGATGCTTATTGCACTCCTTTTGCCCGGTAGATATACTTTTCGATATCACGCCAATCGCCCGAGGTAGGGTTGGCCACATCGCGACGGATGCGCTCGTAGGCCTTAATCGCAGCTTCTTTATTGCCCTGGTGCTCATGGAGCATACCCAGTTTTTTGAAGTAGTACATGGCCAACAGGTCGTTTTCGGTAGCTTCTGCTGCGTCTTCGTAGTAGTCCAGCGCCTTGGCGTAATCTTGTTTTTCCGCGTAGCAATCGCCCAGGATACCATTTTTCAAAGCAGGAAGCAGGGTGCCTTTTGCGTCGAAATCTTCCATTTGAGCGATGGCGTTGTCAAAATCGCCGGATTGAAGAAAGCAAACGCCCGCATAGTAGTGGGCCATATTGCCAGCTGGGGTGCCGCTGAATTTGTCGGCAAGTGCCAGGAAGCCGTCGAAGCCGCCGCCTGGGTCGTTGAGTGCAAGTTGGAAAGAGTCGCGACCAAATTGTTGCTCGGCCTGCCACATAGCGGCCACGGCTTCAACTTGTTTGGGCTTGACAATCATTTCTTTATACAGCCACCAGCCACCAATGCCCAGCGCGATTGCGCCGACCACGTACAACAGGAGGTTGGGATATTTTTCCCAGATGGGTGCAGACGATTGGGATGCAGATACCTGCTCCACTTCTACGAGTTCGATCTGATCCGATTTGCGTTTAGCCATTTTGTCTCTAAAATTTTAAGTCGCTATTCAAAAAATGCCCGCAAAAGTAGGCAAAGTTTGTTTAGTGGGAAGCTTGGGGCGAAAAAATATGTTGGGGGATTTTGGGGGCGGGGCTGAGGGGGAGCAAAATGTTCATTTCTTTAGGCTAAGATTTTGAGGTTGGCCACAAGAAAGGCCATAAATGAACATCCAAAACATAACTCCCATGCGCAATACTTATTTCTTGATTAATTCTCTTCTCTTGTTATTGCCTCAATTGTACGGTCAACAAGTACACTTCGTCAATAACGCTGCTTCAGGCGGAACCCAATCTGGCAACAGTTGGACTGATGCATTCCTTGACTTGCAAACAGCCCTGAATGCTGCCGATTACGGCGACGAAATCTGGGTAGCCAAAGGCGTTTATTACCCTACAAGCTCAACGGATAGAAGTGTTTCTTTTGAGTTGAAAAACGGGGTGAGGTTACTCGGAGGCTTTGATGGTACTGAATCAACTACCGAACAGCGGAGCCCCACAGCCAATCCAACCCGCTTGAGTGGGAACATTGGCGACCTCAATGCCCAGACCGACAATTCTTACCATGTCGTTCGTGGAAAGGGGTTGGATGACAATTCCTGCTTGGACGGGTTTGTAATTTCGGATGGCTACTCTGTAGGTACCGTCCAAACTGAATCTGATATGTACGGGGCAGGGATTTTCCTTTTAGGGGATGCCGCCTTGGACGACGCTAGGCCGACGATTTCCAATTGCCTTTTTGAAAAAATCGCGCAGGAGCAAGCG
>JALHPW010000252.1 GCA_022842255.1 Saprospiraceae bacterium
AAAATACTATTTTTGAGATGGCTTCTTGTTTTTTACTTATTGTCATTTGTCGGTGTTTTTTTATGGTTGCCATTAACTCGCAAGTGTTTGTAACAGCTTTTGGTCTCAAGTACAAAAGAAACGAAAAGATTTGATTCTAGCAAGAACGCCGCACTCTGCTTTATAAGGCGCTGAAAATAAATGCTTTGTGCAAGTATTCCCAGTATTCCCAAACCCCATCAATACAAAATGCGCAGTTGTAAATGCCAAAACCTCCCCAAATTCACTATGCAATATGTGCAATGCTTCTAAGGCACTTTTTTCCAAATTTAGGATTAAGGTGTGATGCTCAAGTATAGGAAATCACTACTTCAGCTTGAGTTAGTTGCCTCTCATAGGAATGTTTAGTCAGAAAACACAAGCATGGCCTGGGCTTGGGATTCTAGGGTATACTTGCAGAAAGGCCTGGTGAGGTGGAAAGGAAATTCTCTGCACCGTTTGCCTTGTCTTTCGTCATTAGCTGGTATAGCCTCACACCAAATTTTTAACGTTGTGCTAATCAATTACACGCATTCTTAAGCCATTTCCATTTTCAAAAGTTACTTCCAACGTAGTTTTATTTTTAGCAATCAAATTAACATAAAAATTTTCAGGCTTCTCGCTTCTGAATTCAAGGTAAGTGTACAGTTCTTTAAAAACTTGATTGTTGTTTATTTCGACTAGGCTTACTAAACTCCAATCTGAATCCAGCTTTTCGATATCCAAATAGGTATGAGCTTGTTTGCTTCCTTTGTAAGTAGAAGTTAAGTCCATAGAAAGCGTAATAGAATTGTCTACGGTGTTGTCAGAAATTGTAAACCGTTCGGCAAAAACAGTACAAGTTGAACTGTACTTATCTGTAATATAAATGTGGTCCCTTCCTTTTTTAAGAATTCGTGATAGCATGTTTTATTTTTTTATTAAAGAATTATGTAAGGGATATTACTTACACAGGATAAAGTAAATAATATAAAACGGTCACCAGCAGCAGCCAGCCGGCAGAAACTAAGTGTGGGAAAAGCGTTTCAAGTAGAGGGAAAGTCTCGCCTTTGTTCCCCCCGCCTTCACAAAGGTTATGGCAGGTAAAAGGGTTATGGCGGAAAAACCGACTGTTTGTTTGCTACCCTGGCGACCGTATCTTTTAACTATGATGTATGAACTATGATGTATGATGTATGATGTATGATGTATAAACTATGACAATCGGATGTGCTCGAATACATCATAGTTCATACATCATACATCATACATCATACATCTTATGCCGAGCAGGCTTCGCAATCCGGGTTGTCCAGGCTGCAAATTTTGCCTGCCACCGCTTCTATATCCAAAGCTGCCATTTGCACCGGAGCTGGCGCTGTGGCTGGCGTCGGTTTTTCCGATACCGTGGCCGTTGCGATGGGCTCAGTGGATTTGGCGTTCGCCACAAACTTCTGCTGGTGCTTTTTGCTGAGCGTGAACTTGATCGGGTCGGTGGCCGCTTTGGAGCGGAGGTAGTACATGCCCGTTTTCAAGCCCTTTTGCCAGGCGTAGAAGTGCATCGAGGAGAGTTTGGCAAACGTGGGCGCTTCCATGAACACGTTGAGGCTCTGGCTCTGGCAGATGAACGCACCACGGTCGGCACTCATGTCGATGATGACTTTCTGGCTGATTTCGTAGGCGGTTTTGTACACGTCGCGGACTTCCTTCGGAATGTCCTCGATGCCCTGTACGGAGCCGTTGGCGGCCATGATGGCTTCGCGCATTTCTTCGTCCCAGAGGCCGAGGCGCACGAGGTCGCGCATGAGGTGTTTGTTCACCACGATGTGCTCGCCGGCGAGGGTACGGCGGGTGTAGAGGTTCGAGGTATAAGGCTCGAAGCACTCGTTGTTGCCCAAAATCTGGCTGGTGCTGGCGGTCGGCATCGGCGCTACCAAGAGGGAGTTGCGCACGCCTACTTTTTTCACGCGCTCGCGCAAGGCGTCCCAATCCCAACGTTTGGAAGGCGTTACGCCCCACAAATCGAACTGGAACATGCCCTTGCTCAGGGGCGAGCCCTGGAAGGTTTCGTACGCACCGTGCTTTTCAGCCAGGGCGGCAGATTCGGTCATGGCAGCGAAGTAAATCGCCTCAAAAATGTCTTTGTTCAGCTCCCGTGCAGCATCGCTGTCGAACGCCATGCCCATCAAAATGAAGGCATCGGCCAAGCCCTGCACACCCAAACCGATGGGGCGGTGACGGAAATTGGAGTTCCGCGCTTCCGGAATCGGGTAGTAGTTGATGTCGATGACCTTGTTCAGGTTGCGGGTAGCTACTTTGGTGATTTCCACCAGTTTGTCAAAATCAAACTGTCCGTTGGACACGAATTTTGGCAACGCGATGGAGGCCAGGTTGCACACCGCCACCTCGTCTTTCGAGGTGTATTCGATGATTTCCGTGCAAAGGTTGGAAGAGCGGATGGTGCCCAGGTTTTGCTGGTTGCTCTTCATGTTGGCCGCGTCTTTGTACAGGATATACGGGGTGCCGGTTTCGGTTTGGCTTTCCAAAACCGCGTTCCAGAGGTCGCGGGCTTTCACCGTTTTTCGGGCGCGGCCTTCCTGTTCGTACTGGTGGTACAGGGCCTCGAATTTTGCGCCGTACACGTCGAACAAGCCTGGTGCTTCGTTCGGGTCGAAGAGTGACCAGTCGGCGTCGGCTTTCACGCGCTCCATGAACAAGTCGCTGATCCAGAGGGCATAGAACAAATCGCGGGCGCGGTTTTCTTCCTTGCCGTGGTTCTTTTTCAGTTCCAGGAACTCAAAAATATCGGCGTGCCAAGGCTCAAGGTACACAGCGAAAGCGCCCTTGCGTTTGCCACCGCCCTGGTCCACATAGCGGGCCGCGTCGTTGAACACGCGCAGCATCGGGATGATGCCGTTGGAGGTGCCGCCCGTGCCTTTGATGTACGAACCCGTGGCGCGGATGTTGTGGATGCTCAGACCAATACCGCCTGCGCTCTGGCTGATGAGGGCGCAGCGCGAAAGGGTTTCGAAAATGCCCGCGATGCTGTCGTCGGTCATGCTCAGCAGGAAGCAGGACGACATTTGTGGCTTCGGCGAGCCTGCGTTGAACAGGGTAGGCGTGGCGTGGATAAACCAGCGCTCGCTCATGAGGTTGTAGGTTTCTACGGCTGCGTCGATGTCTTCGCCGTGGATGCCGACGGCTACGCGCATGAAGAGGTGTTGCGGACGTTCCACCACCTTGCCGTTCATGCGCATGAGGTAGGAGCGTTCGAGGGTTTTGAATCCGAAGTAATCGAACTCAAAATCGCGGTCGAAAATGATGGCCGAGTCGAGCCGGGCCTTGTGTTTTTGCACGATGCGTTGCGTCTCGTCGCCGATGAGGCCCGCACGGTCGCCGGTTTTAGGATCCACATAGTGATAGAGGTCGTCTATCACCTTGGAGAAAGATTTTTCGGTCTCCTTGTGGAGGTTGCTCACGGCAATACGCGCGGCGAACAGGGCATAATCCGGGTGGATGGTAGCCATGGTAGCAGCGGTTTCGGCCGCCAGGTTATCGAGTTCGACGGTGGTCACGCCGTCGTAAAGTCCCATGATAACCTTCTTGGAGACTTCGATGAGGTTGACGTAGTTGGTGTCGAGACCATACGTCATCTTGCGGAGGCGCGCCGTTATCTTGTCGAACGACACTTCCTCTTTGCGACCGCTGCGTTTGATTACTTGCATCATGATTGTGGGTTGTAAAGAATGTAGGCTTATTTTGTTTCGGTGGTTGAGTTTTTGTTTTTGGTTTTTTGGGTTTCAAGTATCAGGTGCTTCACTTCGTTCAGCATGACACCCGGGCTTGGGATGGTTTCTTTTTTCTTGGCCAAGCCAAGCACTCAATCCAAGCAGATGTGTCATTCTGAGCGCAGCGAAGAACCCTTGTATACTTCTTCGCGTAACTTCTGTATCAGGTGCTTCGCTTCGCTCAGCATGACACCCCAGCCTGGGATGGTGTGAGGTGCAAAAATGTTTAATCACAAGTCCCAAGGCTCTTCCCCGATTATCCAAACAGGCAAATTCCCCTTTTCAATCTCCGCTTCACTGTTCAAAAACCGCCAATCGGGGTTAAATTTTGCAATCAGTGCTTCCTTTTTCTTTCTTGTCCAACCTTTTATCTGCTTCTCCCGCGCTATAGCCCACTCGATATGAAAATAGTATTCGTAGTAAATCAAGTTGTAGCAGAAGTATTTTCCGGCAAATGTTTTTCGTTCGCCCAGATGATCCGCCAGGTGTTCGTCCATGCGCCGTTCGAGGTCATTGGTGACGCCGGTATACAGCACTGTTTTTCCAGGGTTCGTGGTGATGTACACGAAATAGTTGTGGTGTTTCATAGTTTTCATTCGGTTTCCCTGCTGTACTTGTTGAAAGCACCAAGCACAGCAAAGTGGATTGGTTTTTAAAGTCCAGCGTTTCGCTCCGTTGCTTGTTTTTGGCGTTCCTGCCAACAAGGGCAGGAGGTTCTTCTTTGCGTAGTTTCAAGTATCAGGTGCTTCGCTGCGCTCAGCATGACACGCGGGCTTGGGATGGTTTCTTTTTTCTTGGCCAAGCCAAGCACTCAATCCAAGCAGATGTGTCATGCTGAGCGCAGCGAAGACCCCTCAATCCCCCATAGCCTTCCGCACCACTTCCGGGATACAGGTTTCCATGATCATTTTTTGCATTTCGTTCTCCTCGTCCTTTGAATTGCGTTTGTCTTCGAGCAGCGACCAGGTGAGCCGGGCGGGGTCTTTGACCGCGATGAGGCGCTTGTTTTTCAAGGCGATCATCATCCCGTTTTCGCCTTCTTCCTGCACGTTTTCCTTCCCAAACTGCTGCTTCATCATGGTCAAAAGCAGCGCTTTGTATTCAGGCTCTCCCTTCAGGGTCATGCGCATGCCCCCGTCGTAGGCTACCAGCGACCAGTAGTATTCACCGGCCTTTTTAATTTTGTATTTTTCTTTGGCTTTGAAATCAAAGCTGATCATTTCAATTTTCATGTATTCATTGTCCATCGATTGCCGCATCATGTCAATCAAGGAATCCCTTGGGATGATGTCGAACATGGCAGGCGGCATGAATTTGAAGCTGTTGTCAAAATCAGCTGCCAAGGTGTACTGCCGGTAGGTTTCCAAATCGCGGGACAACATCGCCGCCAGTTCCTTTTTGCTTTGGGCCTGTATGCCCGTCAGTACAGTTAGAAATACCGTAAGAGAAAGAACTAAGTGTCTCATATTCAATGGGTTTATGAGTGTTCAAAAAGTTTGTAGGCCCATTCGCCATGTTTGCTGTTTTCAGGACGGAAGGGTTTATCGATTAAAATACACCACTGCCAGACCTGTAAAAAGTGCAATCCCAAACACCACCAGGAGGTAAATCCGCGATGTGCGCTTATTTCCGGTTTGGTGGAGGTATATTGCCGTGAGTAAGGTCCAAATGACAAAAAAGACAATCCTAGTAATTCCTGAGGCATCCAGGGCCGACAAAACCATCCTCGAAATCAATCCTCCAACCACCACACTCACGAGGATAATCATCGCTGCCGATTGGGTTACTGGGCCGTCTTCTGATTTTTTTATTTTGTTTTTCATGCTTTTTTCGAGTCGGTTCATGTTGGCTTGATGCTTGGAGCTTAAATTTTAAGCACTCCTTCAATACTTCACGCAAAAACTACCGGCTTCTACCGAAAGTCCTTCGGATGGAAGGCTGAAGAAGAAGGTTCCTTTGAGGATCTTAGCGTCGGTATCGTGGACGGTGATGCTCAGTTCGCCGTTTTCCGCCTGAAAACCACCTGGGAAAACGATGATGGATTGAACGAACACCCCGGTTTGTAACTGAAAAGTGCCCACACTTACGTCGATGGGGACTTGAATGTTAATTTGACGCAGTGTCCCAAAGTCCGCCATAGACGCTATCGAAATGTGTCCACCCGGACCAGTACCCAGCGCCGTGACCTCCTGAGCCTGCCAAGGGATGTTGTTCACATCTGCTTCCAGAAAGTTGGCATCGCAACTTTTGTCCAGTTTGTCTTTGCAGGCCAGCCCCAGTGTCCCAAACACCCACAACGAAAGACCTAAAAGAACTAAGTTTTTCATTTTCAATTAATTGTGAGCGGTTGTGTAGGGTTTATGAGGTTGATGGGGTTTATGAGGTTGATGGGGTTTATGAGGTTGATGGGGTTTATAAGGTTTATGAGGTTGATAGGGTTTATGAGGTTGATGCTTATCGAGTGCAAACTATAAACCCCATAAACCCCATAAACCCCATAAACCCCATCAACCTACCACTTACGCTGCGGTTTGATCGTCTACCGTAGCGTCAGGAGCATTGGTCTTTACGGACTCGATGCCGTTGTCGCGGCCGGACTCGCTTTCGTACATTTGGCTGCTACCGACTACCTGACCGTTGGTGGATTTCAGGTTGAAATAGTATTTGCCGTTGGAAGATTCTTTGCGTTCGAAACGTGCATCGTCAGCAGAATTCTTGCGCACCGATTCAATGCCATTGAGACAAGAAGCTTTGGCTGCGTAGCCTTCGCTGCTGAGGATCACTTGGTGATTTCCGGCGAGCAGGTTGAATTGGAATTCACCGTTTGCACGGGTGGTGATGACAAATTTGCCCATAAGAATTAGAAATTTTGGTTGATAATCAATTATTTAGAAATCAGCTTCGGTGCTGAATACTTGTTCTTCCCGTTTGGCCATTACACCGGCCTTGGCGTAATCGCCCACGCGTTTTTCGAAGAAATTGGTCTTGCCCTGAATCGAAATCATGTCCATCCAGGAGAAAGGGTTGGCGGTGCCGTACGCTTTGTCACAGCCCAGGGACATGAGCAGGCGGTCGGCCACAAACTCGATGTATTGTCCCATCATTTCGGCGTTCATGCCGATGAGGCTCACGGGCAGGGCGTCGGTCACGAATTCCTTTTCGTATTCCACGGCTTCCGTGATGATGGCCTTTACTTCGGCGGGGTCGAGTTTGTTTTCCAACATGGAGTAGAGCAGGCAGGCAAAATCGCAGTGCATGCCCTCGTCGCGGCTGATGAGCTCGTTGGAGAAGGTGAGCCCCGGCATGAGTCCGCGTTTTTTCAGCCAATAAATGGAGCAAAACGAGCCGCTGAAGAAGATGCCTTCCACGGCAGCAAAGGCGATGAGCCGGTGGGCGAACGATGGCGCATTGTCAATCCAGCGCAGGGCCC
>JALHPW010000253.1 GCA_022842255.1 Saprospiraceae bacterium
GGGCCGATGATGGTGATGTTGGAGAAGGTTGGTTTCGTTTTTGGCGTGTTGCCAGAACCTTGCGCATCATTGTCCACCTCAAAACCGTTCGAGCTGCTTTGGTCGGCAATTTGTGGGTCACGCACGGCAATACCGAACTGGACTTTACCGGAATAGCCAAAATCCGCATCAAAATCGTCGTCAAGACCACGATAAGCAATGAGGTATTTGCAGTTGACTGTACCGCCAAACCATTCAAAAGAGTCGTCGCCGCTGTACGAAACCTGCACATATTCAATGGTAGTACCGCTACCTACGCTACCCATGGTAAGACCGTTGATTTCGCTGTTTGGCTGGAAAGCAATACCTGGGTACTCAATGCGCACATAACGCAGAATACCAGAGTTGTCCAACGGGTCGGTACCGCCGTGAAGGCCATCGCCTTCGGCGTTGTTCACCCCGCCTTCAATTTCACCCACACCTGGTTGGCCTTGGAAGGTGGCATTGGTGAGCGAATTGCCGAGCAGGATGATGCCACCCCAGTCGCCATAGGTAGGGTTGGGTTCGTTGCTGGTAAATACAATGGGTTCGGAAGGTGTTCCGTCTGCGATGATTTTTGCGCCACGGGTTACGATGAGCGAACCTTTGCTGGTCTTGTCGCCTTTGATAACGGTACCAGGCTCGATGGTGAGCGTGGCGCCGTTTTTAACGTAAATGAATCCCTGAAGTAGATAGACGTTGTTTTTTGTCCAAGTGGTGTTGGCCGTGATGTTGCTGGAAACAACCACCTGGGCGTGAACGCTGCCCATAACGGCAACGATGAATGCAATCAAGAGAAGTGCTTTTTTCATAGAGCAGGCAAAATTTGTTGGATATTTTTTTGCACCACAAAGGTCGAAAGACTGACAGGGGGGCAGGGGGGAATGGGGGTTAAGCGTTTGTCAAGTTTGGATGAAGCCAATGTTAAGTCGGTGGCGCATTGCACGCTGAAATCAAAAAAGCCGGGCGAAATTGATTCGCCCGGCCTCACCAAACCTGCTAAACGGGTACGTATGAAGTCGAAAAACGAAGCCAGGGCGCAATTTTCTACAAAACCTGTCCTCCCTAGCCTCTTGTTGAATGTTCAATGTCCAACCGGGAATGTCACACCATCTCAAACGCCGCAATTCCCTGAGATTTTGCCATCAACTCTTCCCGAAGTCGTTGAAGTACCTGGCCTTCCAGCTCCGGAACTTGCAAACGTGGGTTGGGCGTGGCGAAATCAGCTTTATGGTATTCGTAAAGTTCCCATTTCCCAGCCTTACATTCCAGGGCCGTGAGGTGTTCTACCCAGTCGCCGCTGTTCATGTAGCGGACTGTGTGGCCGTTTTTAGCCACTACCTCCCGGATTTGAGGCTGGTGGATGTGACCACAAATCACGCTATCATACCCATTTTCGGCGGCCATTTGAATGGCGATGTCTTCAAAATCGCCGATAAAACGAACCGCTCCTTTCACCCCTTTTTTCACTTTGGCAGAAAAAGAGGCGGGTTTTAACCCAAACAGTTGACGCGCCCGGTTGATCATACGGTTGATACGGATGAGCAAATCGTACCCCTGACCGCCCAGTTTTGCCAGCCAGCGCGCACGGTGAACGGAGGGGTCAAATACGTCGCCATGAAACACCCAGTGCGTTTTTCCATCCACTTGAAACACGAGCTTGTTGCGCAAATGGATGAGTCCCAGCGACATTTCCCCAAATTTCCGAAGTACATCGTCGTGGTTGCCTGTGAGGTAGTATACCTTCGTGCCGTTCACGGCCATTTTGAGCAAGCGACGTACCACCTCCATGTGTTCTTTTGGGAAAAAACTCTTTTTGAAATTCCACATGTCGAAGATGTCACCATTGAGCACCAAGGTGCGCGGCTCGATGCTCTTCAGGTAATTGCACAGCTCGCGGGCATGACAGCCGTAAGTGCCGAGATGCACGTCAGAAATTACTACTATGTCGAGTTCTCGTTTCATTTATACTGTGATGAAAGTGATTTTAATGATTTGAGTGATGTAACTATCTGATTTTAAGATGATTATAAAACTCCGGCATTCAAAATCACTTTGCGTTGACTATAAAACATTTACCGATGGCGGGGGCCAATATTTCGAGTGGATTTCAAACAAAAAGAAGCCCGCGCCGGGAAAGTATTTTGCTCTTAAAAACGGGCGACTGAACGACAAGCAAAAGAAGGAGAGAGGTCACGGGCGCGGGCTGTGCTATCATGCGTTGCTAACCGATACAAAGGTCTAATTGATTGACTGTAAGCGCGTTAAGTTAATGTGAAGTTAGGTTTAAGAAGTGGGGTAAGCTGTTTTGTTCGGTCAAAAAGATGCCTTTTGGGTCAATCCCAAACCTATTCCAACAAAAACCCGGACAACTTGCGTCGCCCGGGCATTCGTAGTAAAGTTCCTAACCTTTAAACTACTAAAATCTGTATCCAAAATTCTTTATGAAGCGATAGAGTGATGTAGTGATGAAGTGATTTGGTTCGCGCCATCAATTCATCACCTATCACTTTATCACTTCATCCCTTCATCAAAACCGATACCCCAGACCCAAGGTCACCGTGCTGCCGAACTTGCGGCGCTGCATCAGATTGTCGGTGTCAGGCTCGTAACGGTGTGAAGCGTTGTTGTCCTGGTAGTAGATGAAATCAGGGCGGAGAATATCGCCCCAAGTCAATTTAACCTCTCCGCGGGTGCCGATTTTTTTGCTCACCGAGAAGTCGAGCAGATTACGGTGGCGCTCGTAGATGTCGGCAAAGTTGTCGGTACCTACATAAGCCACGCGGTCGCCGATGATGTTGTACGCCAAGGTGGCACCCAAACCCCATTTAGACAGGTTGGCCGTCAAGCCTGTGTTGACGATATACGGAGACTGTCCTTGCAGCGCCCGCCGTGGGTCGTAGGAATCCACATTCGTCAAATCAATGGTCGATCCGATAAACGCCACATTGGTAAACAACAGCAGGTCCTCGCCCCAAGCACCCAAGAAATCGAGGTTTTTCCGCGCCTCGAGTTCTGCACCATAGTTTTCTGCACTCGTTACGTTTTGGAACCCGAAGCTCGTGGTACCACCACCCGAGCTGCTGAAATTGCGCTCGATGGGATTGCTGAAGTTTTTGTAGAAAAGGCTGACACTCAGCAACTGATTGGCACCCGGGTAGATTTCATAGCGAACGTCGTAGTTGAAAATCGTACCGCGTACAAGGTCTGGATTGCCTTGCACAGAAGCTTCTTCTTCGTAGTCGTAGAAAGCAAAGGGCGAGAGTTCGCGGAATTCAGGGCGGCTCAGCGTTTTGGAAATCGAGAAACGCAGTTGGTGCTTTTCATTGAGCGCGTAAGTCAAGTTCGCAGAAGGCAACAGGTCAGCATTATTCAACACCGTATTCACCTCCTGGCCACCGAAGTAAAAGCTGTTGACCTGCATGTTGAAACTTTCCAGGCGCAAACCCGCTGATACGCGCAGTTTTTCCCAAAGTTTCAAATCCGTCATAGCATAGCCCGAAGCGAGTTCTGCACTCGCGGAGTAGGCGTCGCTAGGGTTGGTGATTTCGCTGATCAGGAAGCCGTTGGAAGCCTTGATGTTTTCTGGATTGAAAATCTGATCGATGGGCAGGGTGAACAAATTGGCTGGATAGCCTGTAGCCGTGTAACCTAGCACCCGTGCCGAGAAATCGCGTTCGCGTTTTTGGTAAAGACCGCCGATTTTGATGGATTGTTTTGAGCCAAAGATTTGGAACGGAACGTTCAAATCAAGGTTGCCATTCAGGGTATTCTCTTCCAATTCAGAGTAGAATCGGCCCCCAAAGTTAAGGCTGGCCGAACCTGGCTGGATAATGGCGTAATAAGGGTCGCCTTCTTCGGAATCGAAGTTTTTGGCATAGGTCATACGGCGCAGCGAAGGAATATCGCGTGAGCTCTGGTTGATACCCACGCCCCAAGAGAGTTTCATACCAGCGGGCGTCAGGGCGTGCTCGCCACCAACCCGCGTCGTGAGCAGGTGGTTTTCGGTGAATTCAATGGTCGTAAAACGAATATACTGTTCCCGATCGAAGTCGCTGCCTTCGCGACTGTTGACGCTGTTGTTGGTGTTGGTGGTATAAGAGGCCTGGAAAATCAATTTCTGGTTGTTGTTGATTTTCAAGGCGCTGTTCAGCAAAGCACCCCAAAGTACGTTGTTGCGGAACTGTTTGTCGCGGTAAGCGTACAACTGGCGTTGCAAGTCAAAACGGTTGCGTTCTGCGTCTTGAAGACGGTTTTGGTTGGAGTACGAAAGGGCAAGGGTAGAACCGAATTGTACCTTCCGGGATGCCTTGGTTACCAGACCGGAGGTAATTTGGAAACCCAGGTTTGGGGCGGCGCTGCCGTTTTCGGTGATGGCCCAGTCGTTGGGCAAGGATTGCGAAAAACGCACCTTATCTGCTGGGGTAGCCGCGTTGTAGGCGGCCGCATCCGGGTAGTTGGCAGGGAGTGCGCGCGAGCCGTCGTCCGTGCCCAGCCAGTCCGTGCTGCCGCTTGCCGCGTTCATGTAGGGCTTGAAGGTGGTGATATTGTTCACCCCTGCGCTGGCATTTACGCTGAGGTAGTTCTGCTCAGGAATGTCTTTGGTGTTTACGATAATGGCACCTCCAGCGAAATCGCCCGGAAGGTCGGCACTTGCAGTTTTCAGCACCACAAGGTTATCAATCATGGCAGATGGGAACAGGTCGAACGAGAACGCTTTGCGGTCGGCCTCGGTGCTGGGAAGCAGTGCGCCATTGAGCATGGCCACGTTGTAGCGGTCGTTGAGTCCACGTATGATGGCAAATTTGCCATCCTGTATACTTGCGCCACTCACGCGACGGATTACATCGCCCGTGGTGCGGTCTGGGGTGCGCTTGATGGTTTCCGAACTGATCCCGTCGGCCATCGATACGCTATTTTTTTGGAAAATGGTGAGTGCGCTGGTGCTTTCTTTTTTGGCTTTTGCCACCACAACCACCTCGGCAAGCGCTTCACCGGCACTTTCTTCAATGGCTATGTCCACCGAAGTGACCTCGCCAGCTTTCACATCGATGTCTTCGATGTTTTTACCGGCATATCCCGTGTAGTTGATACTGATTTTGTGCTTTCCAACAGGCACGTTGGTAATGCGAAAATTGCCGTCCAAGTCCGTGATAGCGCCTCCAGCACCTTCATCCAAACGGATGGAAGCGCCGATGATAGCGTCGGCAGATTTGGCGTCAATAATTTTTCCGGCAATAATGCCCGTTTGGGCGGAGAGGAGGAGCGTAAAAAAGAGAAGGGTTGCCGTCGTGAAAACTTTGGCAAAGAAGAGATTGGAAATGTGCTTCATGCAGGATACAGATTTTGCTGCAAAAGTCCTGCCCCAGTGTAACCCGAATTTTAAACCAATATGAAGTTTAGGTTAAGTCGTGCAAGGCCTTGCTCTTCGCAGCTTTCTTACCTTTGCCCAAAATCTATCCGGATTATGCAAAAATACCTATTCCTGATCGCTGCAGCGCTTTGCTGCGCAAACATCGCTTTTGCGCAAACGGAAGCCCCCCTGGAATTGAGCGCAACGACCTCCAACAGACCAGATTTTATCTTAACCGACCCGCAAGAAATCATCAAACATGAGGGAGAATTCATCTCCCTGGAAGGCTGCATCGTCAACGCTTCCCTGCGCTCCGAAACCAATGGTAAGCCCTTGTTTATCAACCTGTTCGACCCCTATCCACGCAATCTTTTTAGCGTGATTATTTGGGGCGACGACCAACATAAATTCCTCAGCGCGGCCGATTACACCCAAAAAATGGTGCGCATTACCGGGCGACTGGAAAAGGGCAAAAACGGCGGCAGGCCCAGTATCCACCTCAAGGAATCCAAACAAATCACCATCCTCAGCGATTGCAAATAGCAGCAGTCCGTTCATAGTTCATCGTTCATCGTTACTTCATGTTTATCTCTGGAATTCAACAAGTTGGCATTGGTGTGAGCAATGTCCACGAAGCGTTCAAATGGTACCGCCAACATTTTGGCATGGACGTGCCCATTTTTGAAGAAGCCGCCGAGGCGGGACTCATGCTCCCTTACACAGGTGGCAAACCCCAATCCCGCCACGCCATCCTGGCCCTCAACATGCTGGGCGGCGGCGGCATGGAAATCTGGCAATACACGGGCCGCACGCCAGTACCACCTGCCTTTCAGCCCCAACTTGGCGACCTGGGCATTGGTATTTGTAAAATCAAATCCGGAAACGTCCAGGCCAGCTTTGATTACCTCCGCAAACGCGGGGTGAATATCCAGAGCAACCCAACGCCTCGGCCTGATGGATTGGAGCATTTTTTTGTGAAAGACCCCTGGGGAAATACGTTTGAGATTGTGGGGGCCGATGACTGGTTCAACCCACCCCCGACCCCCTCCCCTCCCGGCAGGGGAGTGACTGGCGGGGTGTACGGCGCATTCGTCGGCGTCTCCGACATGGAACGTTCTATCAAATTTTACTCAGAAATACTTGGTTACCAAACGATTGTGTACGACTCTACGGAAGATTTTGCCGATTGGCATGGCGTGGACGGCGGATTTGGTCGCTATCGCCGCGTGTTGCTTCGTCACCCGGAGAAGCGCAAAGGGCCATTCAGTCCGCTGCTCGGCGACACAGAAATCGAACTCGTACAAAGCCTCGACCGCGCACCGCGCAAGGTTTTTGAAAACCGTTTTTGGGGGGATTTGGGTTATATCCACCTGTGTTTCGACATCACAGGTATGGCCGAGATGAAAAAGGCTTGCGAAGCAAAAGGCCACCCGTTCACCGTGGATTCAAGCGGCTCGTTCGACATGGGCGAGGCGGCGGGTTATTTTTCCTATATCGAAGACCCGGACGGTACGCTCATCGAATTTGTGGAAACTCATAAAGTGCCGATTCTCAAAAAAATTGGCTGGTACCTGGATTTGCGCAAACGCAAAAACCCGGAGAAGCCGCTGGCGCGTTGGATGTTGAAAATGATGGGGATGGGAAGGGTTAGGGATTGACGATTTACGAGGTGCGATTTACGAGGTGCGAAGTGCGAAATACGATTTGCGAGGTGCGAAGTACGATTTTGGTGCCCAAGCCCGAGTAAAATGCCCCCTCCACCAGAGTGTCATCCCGACCGCAGGGAGGGACCTGCTCAAGCAAA
>JALHPW010000254.1 GCA_022842255.1 Saprospiraceae bacterium
CTGTTGCCAGAAAACGCCATGGCGGTTTCTATCGACGGTGCACAGGAGTTCACGGTTCGTTTCCGCGCCGAGAAGGCCGGCAAGTTGAGCGAGATGCTCGGCGTTTCCGGTTCGATCACCCGCGCTGAGGCTTACGGTGACGCAGGCCGCTTGGGCGTTGCCTTCCGTTTCGACGGCAAGACGATCGCCGGTGTTGGCTTCGAACTGTACCAGAACCAGCCAAACCCATTCGTTAACCGCACATTCGTAGGTTTCTTCCTTCCAGAAGCAGCTGAAGCTACGTTGTCGGTGTTCGACGAAACGGGCCGCGTGGTTTACCAGCAAAAGGGCCAGTTTGCCAAAGGTGAGAACACGATCGCGCTTGACCGTGCGCTGATCAACACCACCGGTATGCTGTACTACAAGCTGGAGACCGCTACGGACAGCGCCACGAAGAAGATGATTCAGGCGAAATAAGGCTTTCTCGGAAGCCAAGTTTATTGCGGTGGTATGGCCTTGTGCTATACCACCGCTTTTTTATGGCCATATACCAGCAGCTTTGGCTACTGGAACTCCTAATTAAAAAGCCCAATATTTTCGCATTCCGGCAGCTAAAGCCGCCGATACAAGGACGGGCGCTCCGAAACTTGGAATCTCCGCTCAAAAATGCTTCAATTCAAAACTGTTTTTCTACTCAGGTTCGTTTGGGGCAGCTTCTGCAGGTTTATACATACGGCATTCTGTACTGGCAGCTTTAGCTGCAGGAACCTCAGACAGGAAGCCCAATCTTTTCGCATTCCGGCGGCTAAAGCCGCCGGTACAAGGACGGGTGCCCCGAAACCCGGAAGCACCCGCTCAAATATCCTTCAGTTTAATCCTGCTTTATCTTCCATGCCGCCTTTGGGTTTTCGCTGTACCGGCGGCTTTAGCTGCAGGAACCTCAGGCAGAACTCCCGATCGTTTCGCATTCCGGCGGCTAAAGCCGCCGATACAAGAACGGGCGCCCCCGAAACCCGGAAGCACCCGCTCAAATATCCTTCAGTTTAATCCTGTTTAATCTTCCATGCCGCCTTTAGCCTTTCGCTGTACGGGCGACTTTAGCCGCAGGAACCTCAGGCAGAACTCCCAATCGTTTCGTATTCCGGCAGCTAAAACCCCCAGAACAAAAACGGGCGCCCCCGAATCCCGGAAGCGCCCGCTAAAATATCCTCAATTCAATATTATTTTTTCTTCACAGCTGCCTTTGGGGCCGCTTTTGCAGGTTTTTCTTCCTGGCCCTCAATATCACTCAAATTAGCAGCTTCCGCAATCGAGCCGCCCTTTTTGTACCAGAAAAACAAAGCGGCAAGGCAAAGCAATAGGGTTAATCCAGAAGCACCATAAGCCACTTTTTCGCCCAAATAGTAGGACTTAGGCTCAAAACGCATTTCCAGTTTTTGCTTCTCCCCGGCAGGCAGGCGCATAGCACGGAGCATGTAATCTGCTTTGATGAAATCCGGCGCTGGCTGACCATTGAGGTAGCATTTCCAACCTTTGGCGGGTGGGTACCACATTTCGGAGAATACCGCAAGTTGCTCGGTTTTGGCCGAATACTCGTATTCCATCCGGTCGGGGTGGTAACTAGTCAGGCGGATGTAGTCATTGCTATCGCGCTGAAGCTGCAATCCTTGCAAGGAGGCTGCAAAAGAGGCTTGAACCACCGCAGAATCCTTCGGATTGAGCGCGCCCAGCGCATTGAGCTCCTCGTCGCCGTTGGCAACCGTTTCAAAATGGCTCACAAACCAGGCGTTGCCACAAACTTCCGGGTTGGGGAATACCTGACCCTTGTCTGTTATGATGTATTTTCCGTTCATCATACCCACGATATGCAGGTTGCGGTTCAGGTCTTTGCCTAGGTATTTGTCCACCACCTCTTGGAAGCGTTGGAGCTTGGCAGCATGGTAACCGCTCAGGCTTTTGTGGAAATAAGAGGTTGTTGCATTGCCCGTTATTCCGCCGCGCGACAAGTCAAGCACCCGATAGTGCGGGTCTTTGTCGGCCTTGATTTGTCGGTCGTAATCCTCTTCCTGTGGTGGGGCAGTAGCGGCTTGTTTGGATTCATATTTGCTGGCTGGCAAGGAACGCAGGCACACGAGCCAAGTGTCCGCAAGTGAGAGGGTGGCAACCAGGCCCACCATCAGGCCAGCTTTCAATTTCCCTCCCAAATAGAAGAAAATCAATGCCGCAGCACTGAGTACAAAGGCAAGGGTCCGAATCAAATCGCCCCGAAGCATACTGGCCCGGTCTTCCTTCAAAGCAGCCAGCAATTGAGCGTTTTGCCCAAGTGCTTGGTCGTTTGGACCCTCTCCACCGGCACAGGCCATGCCCACCACACAAAGGAGTACGGTTGTGCCTAGGCCCAGCCAAAGGGCCCGTTTTTTTCTGTCCACTGAAATGTCGGCATCCGCCAATTTCTGGATTCCCATCGCAGCCAAAGCCGCCACACAAAGTAATCCCGGCCCTAAAGCCATAGATACAGCGCGGAACTTGTTGAACATCGGCAGATAGTCGTACCAAATGTCGTTCAGGAAGAAGTTTTTGCCCCAGGCCAGGGTAATCATAAAGATACCACTCAGCAAAAGCCACCATTTAACCGGGCCTTCCACCAAAAACGCACCCAGGAAAAACAGGAAACAAACAATTGCCCCGAAATAGATGGCCGTACCCACAAAAGGTTGGTCTCCATTGTAAAAAAGCGGAGCGATTTGCGATTGCAATTGCGCTTTGGTGGTATTGGGGGGCATTTGACGCGACACGGCTTTCAGTAATTTCGAATCGCCGTACGATTCCCCTGCACCACCTCCTGCGAAGTGTGGCACAAGTAAGGTCATACTTTCACAAACCCCATAACTCCAGCCAAACAGGTAGTCTTTGCTCAGTCCGTCGCCTTTGTCGGCGCTGGCTTTGAGCTCAGATTTGCCCCGAATGGTTTCTTGGCCATATTCGTAGGTGGGCCAAAGTTTGGACAGGTTGCAGGCCGCGCTGAGCAGGATTGCGAACAACCAAATAGCCACATGTTTGCCCCAGCGCGCCAGCGACTTATGCTGAATCGCTTCCGCCAATTGTACGAGGAGGTAGATGCCTGCGATAATCAGCGTGTAGTAGGTTATCTGCACATGGTTGACATAAATCTGCATGGACGTAACCAGGGCCAGTAGTCCCGCTCCCGCCATCAAACGCCCATTAAAAAGCATAATGGTAGCAGCCAACATCCCAGGTGCGAAGGCCAGCGCAGCCATTTTGGTTGAGTGGCCGGCCTCCAGGATATCCACATTGTAAGTACTAATCCCATTGGCCAGTGCGCCGAAAATGGCCACCCGCCAATCAGCCTTCAAACTGCCCAATAGCAGATACATAAACATCATGGCGGCAAATACCTGGGCCCAGACGCCGGTTACGCCGGTCCACAAAAATGCGGCTTTGGAAAGCGGCTTGGTCAGGTTGCCATAAATAGGCGAGTAGATTTGGTAGCCAGGCATGCCACCAAAGGCAGAGTTGGTCCACAACGGAGCAGGTTCGCCCTTTTTGAGATACCCTTGTATTTCGGTCTGCATCCCGCGGGCCTTGTCGTTGTCGGGCTGGGGCAGCACTTTGCCGCTGAAGAAATTGGGGGCAAAAAAGACCGCCGAAACGGCAAGCAAAATGCCGGCCGCGATAAGATGGGGGATGAATTTTTTAAAGTCCATATTTTATTGATGTGCGAAGGTAGAAATCCCTTCTAATTCCAAAAGGCATATCCACAACCATACGCAGGGATTATTTCTTCTTCGTTCCAGGTTTAGCCCGTGGTGAAGGTTCCTTTTCCTCCATTTCAGCCAATTTGTGCGCATCCGGCACCAAACCTCCACCGCGATACCACCAAAACAGGCTTCCCAGGCAAAGCAGCAGGATAATGGCTGAGGTTGCATAGGATACTTTTTCGCCGAGGTAGTAGGATTTGGGTTCAAACCGCATTTCCAGCTGTTGCTTTTCCCCAGCGGGCAATTTCATGGCACGGAGTAAGTAATCTGCTTTGATGAAATCAGGAGCAGGTTGGCCGTTCAGGTAACATTTCCAACCCAAACTGGGAGGGTACCATATTTCTGAAAACACCGCAATTTGATCGGTTTTGGCCGAATATTCATAGGTCATTCGGTCGGGGTGGTATTTCGTCAGGCGGATATAATCGCTACTGTCACGCTGCAAACGCATGTTTTGAAATGCAGCGGAAAGCGATGCTTGCACCACTACCGTATCTTTTGGGTTGAGCGTGCCCAGGGCTTGGAATTCAGTATCTGCATCAGGTACAATCTGACAGTGGCCAACAAACCAGGCATTGCCGCATACTTCAGGGTTGGTAAATACCCGGCCTTGGTCGTTTATGATGTATTTACCGTTCAACATGCCCACGATATGAAGGCTTTTGCCCAAATCCTGCCCAAAGTACTTCATCACGACCTCATTGTACCGTTGTAGTTTGGCGGCGTGGTACCCACTGAGGCTTTTGTGGAAATAGGAAGTAATCGCATTGCCGGTGATACTCCCACGAGAAAGGTCCAATACCCGATAATGCGGATCCTTGTCGGCTTTGATTTGTTGGTCGAACGCTTCTTCTGGTGGGGTTCGGGTGGCAATTTGTTTGGATTGATATTCGCTGGAAGAGATGGTGCGCGTGCAAACCATCCAAGTGTCAGCCAAAGAAAGCGTGGCAACCAAACCCACCATCCAGGCTGCTTTAAACGTGCCACGCAAGTAGAAAAAGACCAGCGCAGCGGCTGCAAATACAAACCCGAGCGAACGCATTACATCACTGCGGAGCATATCGGCACGGTCTGCCTTTAACAATTCCAGCAGTTGGGGGTTGCCATCCAGGGCTTTATCGTTAGGCCCCGTGCTGTTGGCAGCAACCAATGCGACCAAACATAAAAGGGTGCTTGCCCCACTTGCAAACCAAAGCGCGCGCTTTTTCTGCTCCAGGGATATATCATGGTCGGCCAATTTCTGAAGTCCCATAGCAGCCAGCGCTGCGACACACAACTGTGCTGGACCCAGTGCCATGGAAACGGCCCGGAATTTATTGAACAAAGGCAGATAGTCGAACAACAAGTGGTTCAAAAAGAAGTGTTTGCCCCAGGCCAGGGTGATCATGAAAAGGCCACCAGCCGTAAGCCACCATTTTATAGGCCCTGGCACTAAAAACGCACCTAGGAAAAACAAAAAACATACGATGGCCCCAAAATATATTGCTGTACCCACCCCCGGCTGTTCCCCACTGTAATACAAAGAAGCGGCTTGTTGTTGAATTTGGGCTTTTGGAGTGTTGGGAGGCGATTGGCGAAGCATCGCTTTGGTCAATTTTGTGTCCCCGAAATTTTCACCATTGCCCCCTCCTGCAAAATGGGGGACAAGTAAAGTCAGACTTTCTCCAATCCCATAACTCCAACCAAAGAGGTATTCTTTGTCCAAACCATCCCCTTTTTCGGCATTTGATTTCAGTTCTGATTTCCCGCGGATTGTTTCACGGCTGTACTCATAGGTTGGCCAAAGTTTGGAGAGATTGGATGCTGCACCCACAAGCAGTGCGAACACAATGGCCAACACCGCTTTCGTCCAACGAACCATTGCTTTGTGGCGAATGGCCTCTACGAATTGAAAGAGTACAAAAATCCCGACGATAATAAAGGTATAGTAGGTGATTTGGACGTGGTTCACATAAATCTGCATGGAGGTGATCAGTGCCAACAGGCTTGTCCCAGCAAATAAACGTCCATTGAATACTATAACCGTGGCTGCCAAAATACCCGGCGCAAAAGCCAATGCGGCCATTTTTGTCGAGTGCCCGGTGCCCAATAGGTCCATGTGGTAGGTACTTATCCCATATGCCAATGCCCCAAAAATCGCTACCCGCCAATCTGCGCCCAAAGTGACCACCAACAAGTACATAAAAAGCATGGCAGCCAACACTTGTGCCCAAACCCCGGTGACATCAGTCCACAAAAATGCAGCTTTCGTAAGGGGTTTAATGAGGTTGCCATAGGTAGGGGTATAAATTTGATACCCCGGCATTCCCCCAAACGCAGCGTTGGTCCAAAGCGGTGCCTTGCCCTCCTTCTTCAAATAATCCTGTATTTCGGTTTGCATGCCTCTGGCCTGATCGTTGTCAGATTGGTACAGCACTTTACCCCCGAAAAAATTTGGCGCGAAAAAAAATACGGAAACACCAAACAGCAGGGCAATTGCAATCAGATGGGGAAGGAATTTTTTTAGGTCCATTTTCTAGAATGTGGTCAATTTGATGAAGGTGGTCAATGGGGTGAATGTGGTGAATTTGACACTAATTTAAGTTCAAAAGCAATTCCCGCAAGGTATCCGGCAAAATCTCATGCCCACCCTCAAAGCTGCGCTCCCCGAAGTCAATGCCGTTTTTATCCTCTATTTCCTGCACCATGTGCATACGGTCGGGCGTAAGAAAGGGGTCGTGGGTGCCGTACAGCAGGTACAGTTTTTTGTCAGCCAGGTATTCCTTGTGCGCCGCGTAGTCGAGGTCTTCTGGAGGAAGCCCTGCCCAGAGCAGTAAATCATGGAAATGGGGTTGTTTTTCCAACATCCAGCGACAAACGGTGGCGGTACCTTGGGAAAAACCCAGCAAGACAATCCGCAAATCTGGTGATAATTGAGGGATATAATGGTCGTAAAGCGTTTGGAGATAGTTGGTGTAGTCCTCAATTTCACTCAAACGTTGATGCCGCGTCATCCAACTGGCGCCCACCGGACCGTTAAAGCCTTTTTTGTAAAAATGATTCAAACCTTCGGGCGCGACCACGAAGGTGTGCTCGTTTTCCAGGAGCCTGAAATTTTCCAAAAACTCATCGGCCAACTGGGCATAGCCGTGACAAACAATCCAAAATTGCTTGACCTTTGGGCCTGGAACCCCCAAGGAATAAAAATGGGCCGTGCGGGCAACGGAAAGTTGGTGGTGCTGCATCGATTGGGTTTGAGGCGGCCAAAGTACAACAAAGCAAATATTCAGACCGTGGACAAAATACTCATCATCGACGACGAAGAAAAACTCCGCTCCTTGTTGGCGCGTATCGTCGGACTGGAAGGTTTTGAGGTGCTTCAAGCAGGGGATTGCAAAACC
>JALHPW010000255.1 GCA_022842255.1 Saprospiraceae bacterium
ATCCGACGATTTGGCCACATAGGTTTTCATATCCCCGTAAGCGTGGTTGTCGAAAGTTGCATACACCACATTGCGGTCAAAACGGCTAGGCGTTACGCGGCTCACCCAGGTACCTGCTGGCACCTCCGGAATGTTTTTGGAAATGAGCTCCCAGTTTTTGCCGCCGTCGCGGGTCACTTGGATGTTGCCATCGTCGGTGCCCACATAAATCAAATTTTCATCAAGCGGCGAAGTGCCGATGCTGAAAATCGTACAGTGGTTTTCGGCCGATGTATTGTCCACGGTCACACCACCACTTTCGGCTTGTTTTTGTTTTTCCTTGTCGTTCGTGGTCAAATCTGGCGAAATACGTTGCCAGCTATGTCCCCGGTCGGTGGTTTTGAACAGATATTGAGCGCCGATGTAGATGGTTTGCGGATTTTTTTCGCCTTTTACCAAGGGTGTGTTCCAGTTCCAGCGGTGTTTGTCTTCGCCCTTATTCAATTGAGGCTTAATGAATTGCGATTGGTTGGTATGGAGGTTTGTACGGGCCACCTCCCCGCCCTGGCTCTCGCTAAATACAATCTTGTGGTCCAGGGCATCGGGCTGCACCCAGAACCCGTCGCCGCCGCCCACATTGTCCCAGTCGCGGTTTTCAATGCCGCCCGAACTCTGCGAAGGACCGCGCCAAGAGCCGTTGTCCTGCAATCCGCCGTACACGTTGTAGGGCGATTGGTCGTCAATTTGAACGTGGTAAAACTGCGATACTGGCAAGGTGTTGAGGTGCGTCCAGGTCACCCCTTGGTCGAGGCTCATGTACACGCCCCCGTCTGTGCCGAGGTACATGTGGTGGGTATTGTTTGGGTTGATCCAAAGTGCGTGGTGATCGGAGTGCACCCAGCCGCCGGCATTGGAGGCCTCGCTGAAAGAGTAGCCACCATCCGTGCTGGTAGAAAAGGAGAAAGCCGGACGATACACCCGTTTGGGGTCTTCTGGATCGACCACCAAGGTGCTGAAATAGAAGGGGCGCGCGGTCACATTGGAGTTGGCGCTTTGGTATTTCCAGGATTCACCGCCGTCTGCGGAAATCAGCAGACTGGTTTTTTCGCTTTCCACGATGGCCAGCACGTTGTCGGGCGCACTGGGGGCGAGGGCGAGGGCAATCCGGCCAAACTCGGTGGTGGGCAATCCATTGGTGATTTTGCGCCAGTTTTTGCCGCCGTCGGTACTTTTGTAAAGGGCGCTGCCGGGGCCGCCAGAGGTAAATGAATACGGTGTGCGACGGAATTGCCACATAGAAGCCATCAGGACATCCGGGTTGCGTGGGTCCATGATGACGTCGGCGCAGCCCGTTTTTTCGTCGGTGTACAGGACTTTTTCCCAGGTTTTGCCGCCGTCGGTGGTTTTGTAGAGGCCGCGGTCGGGGCTATCGCTCCAGAGTTTGCCGGGCACAGCCACATAGAGCGTGTTGGCGTCGGTGGGGTGGAGGATGATTTTGGCGATGTGTTCGGAGTTTTCCAAGCCTACCCGGGTCCAGTTGCGACCAGCATCGGTGGTTTTGTAAAGACCGAGGCCTACGGCTACGCTGTTGCGCATATTGCTTTCGCCGGTGCCGACCCAGATGGTTTCAGGCTTTTTTTGGTCGATGGCAATGCAGCCGATGCTTTGAGGGTATTTTTCAAAAACGGGTTCGAAAGTGAAGCCCGCTGTGGTAGACTTCCAGACGCCACCGCCTGCGGTACCAACGTAGATGGTTTTGGGGCTGCTGTTCACGCCCTCGATGGCCGTGATCCGTCCACCCATCACGGCCGGTCCGATGCTACGCGCTTCGATGGCGCCGAACGTGGAGGAGCTGAGTTTGGTTTGGGCGTTGACACCCTGGGCGAGGAATAGAAAAAGAGAAAAAATGGAAATTAATTGTTTCATTTTCAATGACTTGTATTAGCAATAAAAAACCGCAGTAGCACAAAATCTGGTTCTGCGCTGCTGCGGTTTGTTTGATTTAATCGAAAGAACAACCGATTACTTTGTTGGCATTTCGAATGTTTTCGTATCCACCGTTGGGTTGATGGTCACGGTAGTTATCGTCACCGTTGAGCCACCCATGTTTGGGTCATTTTGCTGAATGGTGAATGGGAAAATCAGGCCAGCCTGGTTTTTGAAATTGGAGTAGGTGGTAGCTGTTTCGGTTACTTTTCCGTCCACTTCTTCCACGCGGATGTTCTTGATTTCAAAGTAGGAAGCGGGGTCGAAGAAGGAATACTCCGAGCGGTTGCCGCCTTTGTTGATTTTGATTTTGATGGCTTCGGTACCATCTACGTCTTCTGTACCAACATACTCCAAGGTGTAACCTTTGGCCTTGTACCCAATGAGTGTGCCGTCCACATCGGTCATGTCTTTCATGGCCTTAACCTGGTCGGCAGTAAGGGGTTCTGGGTCCATCTGGTTCATGAATGGGTTGGTAGCCCAGCCGCCGTCGCCATTAAGCACCGTGGTTTGGGTCATGCCCATCACGGAAACATCCATGCGGAGGGATTTGTCGCGCACGGCGAGCATGTTCATCATGATAGACATGCCGGGAGCACCGTCAGCAGAGATTTTGGCCTCGGATTTCAGCGCTTCCACCCGAGCCCAATTGTCGCCGCCAATGGCTGCGATGTGTTTGGCTACAATTTCTTCGGCGTTTTGCGCTTGTGCGAAGCCAGAGAGGAAGAGGAGGAATGCTGCAAAAGAGAGCGTTTTTTTCATTGTTGTTGATATTGATTTGGAAAAATTTTTGCCATTGTAGAGTGGCGTGTTTTCAGTGACAAAGAAACGTGGATATGGGGCGTAGTGTTCTGAAAATTAGATAAGGAGAGCTTCGTGGGGGACAAAACGACTGGTTTTTTGACTTTCATAAAGTAAGAAGAATAGGGCGGCCAAACTTTTATGGCCGCCCCATCTTTTCCACGGGTACATTGTTTACTAAACTTCTCACCTTTTTCACCTTCTTTAGGACTGGTTGAACAGCCGCTTCGCAAGTGCGGGGCTCAACCAAAATCCCTTTTATTTCTTACCTCCAACGGCCTCTGGGTCCATCATCATCGGTACTGTGCCATTGGTAATGATCACTTTTGAATTGGTGGATTGGCTCAATTTCAGCCAAGCATCGAGTGCTTTAAACTGCAAAACCTGTTCGGACAAACCTTCCGAAATAATCCGGTTGGCATCCCGTTCTCCGGTTGCCTGGATGCGTTTGCGTTCGGCTTCCTGTTTTTCCTGTTGCAACACAAATTCCATGCGTTGCGCTTGTTGTTCGGCTTCCAGTTTGTCCTCTATGGCTTTGGTCAGGTTTTTGGGCAGGGCGATACTTTTCAAAAGCACGTTTTCTACCAAAATCCCTTTGTCTTTCAAGGTTTTCATCATCAGCTCGCGAATGGCGATTTCAATGCCGGCCCGATTTCCAGAGTGCATGTCTTTCGCATAATATTTGGAGGTTACGTCTGCAACTGCCGAGCGGAATACGGGCAAAATGATGGTTTCTTCATATTCCAGTCCAACCGTTCGCAGCAATTCGGGGGCGTCTTTCTTTACTACGCGGTACAAAATGGAGACTTCACTTTGGATGGTCAGGCCTTCTTGCGATGGGATGTTCAGCGAAACCTCGATGTTTTCGGTTTGTGCCGAGAGTTTTATGATTTTGGTGGTAAAGGGGTTGAATGTTTTGAGGCCGCTGGTATAAACGTTGTCGCTCACTTTGCCGAGTCGGCGTTTGACGCCAAATTCACCTTGTCGAACGACTACACAACTGCTCAGTAAAATGGGCAATGTCATCATAAACAGCACCCAATGCTTCGAAAAAAACCTTTGTTTCATTGTTACTATGTTTAAATGGTGAAAGAAATTGGAGGGTTGTTGGGGTAAAGTTGGAATTCGTTGTTGCTTCAATAACAGTTGGATACTTGTTGGATTTTCTGCACGTTCCCCAGTGCATTTTTGACGTGAATCAGCACCTCTACCCAATTGGGCGCGCCGAGTGCCGACTGGCAGTCCGTCACCGCGTTTTGGGCCAGTGTCAATGGGTAATCGCAGTTTTCGAGCGTTCTTGCCAGATGTTCCACATCGTGCAGGGCCCGGATGCAGTGTTCCAATTTTTGCGACAGGATGTGGAGGTCGTTGGTGGCCATCCCGTCCAAAAGGTCTAATTCGGCCATGTGCGCATCTTGTTGGATGAGGTCCATGGGACGGAAACTGCTACTCTGTGCGGGACTGATTTGGGCCAGACAAGCTTTGGCGCCTTCCCGCATTTTAACCGCGTACCGCCTGGCTTCCACGGCCCGTTGCAACTTTGCGTTCAAATCCTTTTCCAGACGGTAATTGATCACATCGCACTGCCAGCGTCCGGCCTCTGCAGCCGCACGGACATCTGTGCAGTACACCCCGGCCATCGATACCGCATCAAAAATTTGATAACAATCGGCCACCCGGATCAAAATCTCAATCGGTTCGCTGCCACGCATCGCATCGGTCAACAAGGAGTCGATTCGTTCGGACTGGCGCTTTACCCATTGCAGTGTTTCGGGAGAATCCGACTGGATGGGCATGCCTACTTGCGCATCAATACACAGGTAAGGCATCCAAACAAGGGCAATAATTGGGAAAAATCCTCCTTTTTTCATATTAGTCAATGGTGATGGGAAACGTCAAGAGAATGAAGCTTTTATTTTTAATAGTAATACTATTATTTCTTAAACCACGACTGTTAAAAGTTGTTCTACTTTTGTTCAAAAAAATTTTCAAAGCCTGTTTTTTTCTTCATCATGGACCTTCAAATCAGCATTCAACCAAGCCAAAAACTTGCACTCCGGGACCCAGAAAGCAGTCCCCTGGGCCGAAAAATTATCCGCGACGGAATCGTGTTGATGCACCGCTTGGGGTACGAGCAATTCACGTTTAAAAAATTGGCCGAAGTGGTGGAATGCACAGAGGCCAGCATCTACCGGTATTTTGAAAACAAGCACCGCTTGTTGCTCTATTTCTTAACCTGGTACTGGAATTATGTTGAATATCAAGCCATTGTATCGCTCCAAAACCTGAATGACCCAGCCCTGAAAATCCGGAAAGTGATAGAAATCCTCACGGTGGGCCTTCCCAATTGGTCGGACGCCTCCGGAATCGACAAGGCGGCCCTGCACGAAATCGTGATTGCTGAGAGCAGCAAGGCCTATCTGACCAAGGATGTGGACATCATCAATGGGGAGCAGCTGTTCAAACCGTACAAAGACCTTTGTCGGCACATCAGCGACTTGTTTTCAGCATACAACCCATCGTATCCTTACCCGCGCACGCTGGCGAGCACGGTGTTGGAAATGGCCCAATTCCAGCCATACTTCATGGAGCATCTGCCAGCACTGACCGATTTTGGCAAGGAACGGGACCATTCCAAAGTGGCAGCCTTTCTGGAGAACCTGGTTTTTTCAGCGCTTCAACCAAAAACAAGCTCAGAAAATTGACTGTTTGAGCCCACTTACACCAACTTTCTGAGGCAATCGGTGTTTTAATCTCAATTTTTCTCTCCTTGCCCCCGCGAGTTTCTTAGGTTTGCCCCTCGCCATGTCACTAGACACCATCAAACAGCCAATCACCAACGAGCTCGACACCTTCGAGCTTCGATTCCGTGATGCCATGCGGAGCAATGTTCCGTTGCTGGACAAAATCACCTGGTACATCGTGCAGCGCAAAGGCAAGCAGGTGCGGCCCATGCTCGTGTTGCTCAGTGCAAGACTTTTTGGCCCCATTGAGGAGCCTTCCTACACCGCCGCCTCGATGGTGGAGCTTCTGCACACCGCTACGCTCGTCCACGATGATGTGGTGGACGACGCGAACGAACGCCGGGGCTTTTTCTCCATCAATGCGCTTTGGAAAAATAAAATCGCAGTGTTGGTGGGCGATTTCCTGTTGTCGCAGGGACTGTTGTTGTCCGTTAAAAGTCAACAGTTTGTGATGCTGGAACTGCTGAGCAGGGCCGTAAAGGAAATGGCCGAAGGCGAACTCATGCAGATGGAAAAAGCGCGGCGGATGGACATCAAGGAAGAAATCTATTACGAAATTATCCGTCAAAAAACGGCCTCGCTGATTGCCGCAGCCTGTTGTTCGGGAGCTGTGAGTACCGCACCCGGCGACGATGAAATCCGACAGCGCATGTGGCTGTTTGGCGAAAAAACGGGCATGGCCTTCCAAATCCGCGACGACCTTTTTGATTTTGGCGACGATGATGTGGGCAAACCCTTAGGCATCGACATCAAGGAAAAAAAGATGACCCTGCCGCTTATATACGCACTCAACCAAGCCGAACGCAGCGAACGCCGCCGCATCATCAACATCGTAAAAAACGAGAGCCACAAACCCGAAAAAGTGGACGAGGTAATCCAGTTCGTACGCCAGAGCGGCGGATTGGATTATGCTCGCGAAGCCATGTACCGCTACCGGCAAGAGGCTTTTGACCTGCTGGATGCCGCGCCAGAAAGTCCTGCTCGGCAGTCTTTGCGGGATTTGTTGATTTTTGTTACGGAGCGTAAGCGGTAGTAGATGGGACACGGATTACGCGGATGAGACACGGATTGAAAAATAACATACAAAAAATCCGTGTCTCATCCGCGTCATCCGTGTGCCACCCCTCTAAGACAGGTTCCCTTCATTCTTTTCTTTTCATAGCTTCCACAATCTCCTTCCGAAGCAAGGGCAAGCCAATTTTCGCCCGCAAATCATTAATACTGTCTTCGTCGCCCTCCCAAGGCTCCAGCCAAACCTCCCCACTTTCCATGACAAAGAATTGTGTAAGGTACCGTTGCGGTTTGCCCAAGGAGCGTCTGCATTGATCGAAGAGTTTGGCGTAGAAAATCCAGGGTGTTTCCCCTTCTGTACAGGATTTTTCGACCTCTGGGAGCCAATTCAGGTATTCCACGATTTCCTTGGAATTTAGCAGGATGGAAAACGTGGCGTTACAGGCACTTTCGCCGAATTCAGATTTTTTTGGCCAGCCAACTTTCTGAAGTATCGGTCGCAAGGCCGCAAAATGTTGCTCGTATCTTTTCAAAATTTCGGCATCTGGCAATGGATCCATTTCAAAAAGCACGCTGTCCAGTTCCGGGAT
>JALHPW010000256.1 GCA_022842255.1 Saprospiraceae bacterium
TTTTTGTTCACATTGAAAAAGCGAAACGGTCGGCCTCCCCTAGCCCCTCCCGACCAGGTTTCCGTCGGCAAAACGGCTTTCAACTTTTGAATAGCCTTCAAAAAACGTTCAAAATCAATGGGTTTGAGCAAATAATCGACCACACTCAACTCATAACTTTCAATCGCATATTCATGATAGGCGGTGGTCAAAATGACCTGTGGCGGCTGGGAAAGGGTGCGCAAAAAATCGAGCCCTTTAAGCCCGGGCAGGTTGATGTCGAGGAAAAGTACATCCACCGGTTGTTCGCGCAACGCTTCTGCGGCGGCCATCGCATCGGGGCACCGGCCCACAAAACGCAGCCAGGACACCTGGTTCACATAGTCCTCCAGAATCCCCGCCGCCAGCGGTTCGTCTTCTATGATTAGGCAACTCAGTACTTGATTGGTCATAGTTGGGAAATGGGCAAATTGCTGCTGTTTTTGAATGATGATTGACGATTACAAAAATGTTGAAGGCTTTGATTGACGATTTACGATTACATGATTGTTGATTGTTGAAGGCAGTGCGACGCCTAAGCTCCCAAAAGGACCTCGACACAACTCATTTAAAATTTTGATTATCAATAAATTATATCAAAGTTTAGTCGTCACTCAATTTTGAGTATTCCTCTATTGATTTACATGGCACTCAATACCTCATTCGCGCTGGCGTGCCATCAAAAATCAACAATCATGTACCCGTCAATCGTCAATAAAACATATCAAAAATAAATATTCAAACCCACCCAATACTCCTTTTCCCCATCCAAAATCTCCAAACTATGTTTTTCAGGATATAGCAATTCCAACTGTCGGCGAAGGTTTTGCAGGCCAATCCCGGGAACCGTTTCCAAGCTTTCACTAGGTTTTGAATTTTCAATTTCCAATGCCAAGACCTTGTTTTTCAAGACAATAGAGATATAGATTCGGGCCTCGTGGCGCTGTTCGCTGGCACCATGTTTAAACGCATTTTCTACCAGCGGCAACAACAGGAGCGGCGCGATTTCTGTTTTCGGGTCGTCCAAATCTACTTCCATGCGCAATTCCAAACGGCCTTCATCGAAACGCAGTTTTTCTAGTGCAATGTAGTCGCGCAGCAGTTGAATTTCCTGCTCCAGCGGAACCCGCGGCTTTTGAGATTCATACAAAACGTAGCGAAGCAACTGTGCTAGTTTGAGTGCAACGGGGGCCGTTTTATCGGATTTGACCCGAGCCAAAGCGTACAGGTTGTTGATGGTATTGAACAAAAAGTGTGGGTGGAGTTGCCCTTTTAAGGCCCGCAATTCCGCTTCGGATTTTTCGGCGCGCAGTTGGCTTTCGCGGCGCTGCATCTCCTGTTGCCGGAAATACATCCTTGCAGAAAGGGCCGTGCTGCTGGCCAAGACGCAGTCGAAAACATCATACATCATCCGAAAACTCCAGAATTCCATGGTCGAATCCGGGAAATACACTGGCACCAAGTAGACCAGTTTCAATGCCCTGTTCAAAAGCCCGGCCACCACCGTAGCTGCCGCAGCGCCTCCAAATGCCAGCCATGTCTTTTGTCCCTCCGCCCCGGAAAATCGCTCAAAAAACCACATAGATAGATAGGCCGCCAATATTCGGGCAGGCATTTCCAAACCTTCGGTAATCAGGTATTTACCCAAGTTACCATCGTAACGGCTGTAGGTATAGGCATAGATAAACCAAAATGCCAACCAAAAAGCGAGGTGCAGGAGCCAGCGGCGTTTCATGCCAGCAAAGGTCTGGAGAAAATTGACGTCGATGTTTGCATTCTGTAGGTCGGAATCGGTTGTTCGTTGATATTCCAGCAGCAGGCGGTGGTTTCGCTGGATTTTTGGGCATCTTACCATTCAGTGCAAAGACACCGCGCAGTATTTTTCAACCCTCCGCGTCTCTGCACTTACGCGGTAAAAAACACAACAACTATTAATTTGGCTATGAAAACAAAACAACACGGGCTGCTAGCCATGATGCTGGCCGCGGCCCTTGCAAGCTCCGCGCAAACCAATATTTTTACCAAAATCACCAATTCGCCTGTAGTAACCACACCCGGCGACTCGCGTTCGGTGAACTGGGTCGATATTGACAACGACAACGACCTCGACCTGTTCATCAGCAACGGGCCTCAAGCAGGCCAAAACAATTTTTTGTACAAAAACGATGGCATGGGTGGTTTCTCCAAGGTGACCAACGACCCCATTGTGCAGGATGGAAAACCTTCGGATGGTGCCACTTGGGCCGACTTTGACAACGACGGCGATGTGGATTGTTTTGTAGTCAACTGGTACGGTGTCAACAACTTATTGTACAAAAACAACGGGGACGGCAGCTTTACCCAAGTCTTGACTGGCAATCTTGTAACCGACGGGGGCTACTCAGAAACCGCTTCCTGGGGCGACTATGACAAAGATGGTTGGCTCGACCTGTATGTGACCAACAGCGACGGGGATTTCAAGAATTTCCTGTACCGGAACCTGCACGATGGCACCTTCCAAAAAGTGACTTCTGGGAGCCCAGTCACCGACGCCTTTACATCGCGGTCGGTCAATTGGACCGACTTCAACATGGATGGCAACCTTGACCTCTTTGTGACCAACGAGGGCACTCAAAACGAAAACCTGTACCGCAACAATGGCGATGGCTCGTTCACCAAACTGACCACCGGACCGCTCCTAGCAGCGGGCGGAAAAACCATGAGCAGCAGTTGGGGCGATTATGACAACGACGGCGACCTGGACGTGTTTTTGGCAAATGACCAAGGCAACGACGGACTGTACCGGAACGACGGGGCTGGAGTCTTCTTTAAAATAACGAACGACCCGGTGGTCACGAGCGGCGGAAATTCCTTCGGAAGTCAGTGGGCCGATGTGGACAATGATGCCGACCTGGACCTGTTTGTGACCAATTCGTTTTGGGGTGGGCCTTGGAAAAATTTCCTTTTTTTGAACAACGGAAACGGCACCTTCAGCAAAAACCTGACCGAGGTGGTGGCTACCGACGAGGGCTGGTCTTACGGTTGCGCTTTTGGGGATTGGGACCGCGATGGCGATCTGGATTTGGCGGTGGCCACCTGTCTTAACGCCAACCAAACCGATTATTTGTACGAAAACCACAGTGCCGAAAACGGCAACAACTGGTTGGAAGTCAAACTAATAGGCACCAATAGCAATCGTTCGGCCATCGGTGCAAAAGTGTGGGTTACGGCCGCCATCAATGGCCAGACTGTGACCCAACTTCGCGAAATAAGCGCCCAATCCGGCTATTGTGGGCAGAACCAATTGAATGCCCATTTCGGGCTTGCTGATGCGGATTCGGTGACAATGAAAGTAGAATGGCCTTCTGGGTTGGAGCAACTGTTTGGCAACCTGGCCGCCAACCATTGCCTTACGCTGGTGGAAGGTCAAATCCCGGTTGGGGTCAATCAACCCAATGCCACCAACAAACTGGCTTTGTCGATTCAACCCAACCCTTCCTCCGATTCAGTTACTGTAACCTGGGAGCAACCCAATGCCGAAGTCATTTCCTTACAAATCATAGATTTCCAAGGGAAAATCATGTTTTCCCAGAAAATAAACGCCCCTGCTGGCCACAATGAATGGCCCTGGAACGGGAATCTACCTGCCGGGTATTATACCCTACAATTACAAGGTGATGGCTGGCAAGAGACTCAGCAGTTGGTGCGGACCAGATAACTGCACCGACCAAAGCAAGGACTGTGTATTTTTGGGAGGCAAAAACTACTTGTCTTCATGAAAAATATACTTCGCCTTACAATCTTACTATCCACCATAACCTACCTAAATGCCCAAAGCAACTGGCAATATTTACCCAATGCCCCGATTGGGTCTTGGCGGATTGACGACGTGTTCTTCCTCAACAATCAAACAGGGTGGTGTGCAGGTTCCAACGGCCAAATCCACAAAACAATCGATGGTGGCGCCCATTGGGAACTAGTGTACAATAGCAATTACTACATCCGGTGCCTAGAATTTGTCGATGACAGCGTTGGGTATGCGGGTACGCTCAACAATAAATTCCTGCGCAGTACGGACGGCGGGCTTACATGGGTTGACCTTGCTGCATCCATTACACCAAGCCCGGCAGCGGTATGTGGGATTTCCATTGTGGACAGTTTGTACGCCTATGCTGTTGGCGCGTGGGACACCCCTGCCATCCTGTTAAAAACCACCGATGGCGGTAATACCTGGAAGAACTTTAGCATGAATTTTTACGCCAGTGCCCTTGTGGATGTTTTTTTCACGAGTCGTGACACCGGATTTGTTACCGGCCAATCCGGTCAGGGTGCAGTAATCCTATACACCACCGATGGTGGCGAAACCTGGGAAAAGAAATTCAGTTCAGGTGTTCCAGGGCAGTTTGTTTGGAAAATCCAACGTGTTACAAATGAATGCTGGGTAGGTTCCATTCAGACCTTCAACGGTGGCAGAATGGTCAAATCAACCGATGCCGGCCAATCCTGGACCACCTTGACGGCCCCCATCCCGGATATGCAGGGCATTGGTTTCGCTACCCCTCACCATGGCTGGGTAGGTGGTTATGTCAGCGGCTTTTATGAAACCATGGATGGTGGGGAGAGTTGGGAATTCAAGGATTTTGGCGGCAATTTCAACCGCTTCTATTTCCTTGATTCCACTTTGGCGTATGCTTCAGGAGTATCCATTTATAAATTCGCTGACAGCACATTGAGCAGCATCTCGCAGCCCGACCGCCCGATTTTGAAAGACGATGGCTTTATGGTTTCAATCTCGCCTAACCCAACGGTGAGCTTCTTGGACATCCGCTTCCACCTTCCGGTACTCGATAATCTACGGATTGGAATTTACACGATGGATGGAGGGTTTATCAAGGAAATCTACCACGAGCGCCAACTCCAGGCCGGTGAATACCAATTTCAAACAGACTGCTCCGGGCTTCCAGCAGGTGCCTACTTTATTGGCGTGCAGCGTAACCTGGGCCTGTACACCCGGCCTTTTACAAAAACATGAACAAAAAAACCTCGTAGGTTTTTGAACCTACGAGGTTTAAAGCGCGCAAAAGCAAGAAGGTTTTTCTCCGTCAACTATTATTTTATAACAAAATCACCATAAGTCAGCCGCGCTTTGACCATGCCTTTGGCGCCTTCGTTGCCGAGGTAGCCTTGTAAGGTTTCGCGCTGGCCCGAATCACTGCGGTTTTTGACGGTGGCGGCATTGGGAACGTGGGCATCTGCATGGCTTACTTCCGCGTCAAAACGATACACGGCCCCACGTTCTACGGCTACTGTAACGCCGGTATATTTGCCCACCACGTTCACGTTGGTGAAATTGCGGCTCAGGGCATCAATACCAAGGGTTCCGTAGCACATGTCGGCATCCATGCCTTCGCGAACCGTGGTGAAACCCATATCGGAATATTGGGCCGTGATATAGGCGGTACGGACGCTTTTGCTGCGCAAGTTGGCGTATTTGGTTTGCAGGCGAAGCTCTTCCACACTGCCAAAATTGAAATCATCGTATTTGGAGGTGATGCGCAGGTTGTTGGCCTTGTCCACTTTGGTTTCCGAGTACTTGGTATCCAACTGTATATCATTGGCTTCGGTGACAGTCAGTTCGCTATAACTGGCTTGGCCGTACAGGTTATTCACTTTGGACAGCCAGGCCTTGCCATAGCCGATATTGAGGTCGGCATCGTTGCTGACAGCTTCGGCACGCAGGTCGCCATATTTGATTTCGGCGATGAGTTTGCCTTTGAGGGCAGCCACCCAAGCGTTGCCGTACTTGTTTTTCAAGTCTAGCTGGTTGGCTGCCGGCATCCAAACTTCGTAATTGATCTTAAAATCATCTCCGCAAGGTTTGGAAGGCCACCAGGTGCCCCCGCCGTAATTCATCGCTTCGGCAATCATGGTTTCTGCTTTCACATATCCCCATGCATTGGTGAAGTTCACGTTGATGTTTTTGAAGGTCTCATCGGCTTCGCGTTGGCTTTTGGCATTCACCACGATGGTGATGTCAATTTTGACCGAGTTGTTTTGCCATGTTTTCACATTGACGTTGCCATACTTGTTGTACAGCGCAGTGGTGCCATCGGCGGCCGTGCCAAATTCGCGATTGATCGTTTTGGTAAATTCTTGCACCGGACCGTTTGCCGACGCGACGAGGGTTTGCCCCAAAAAGAGGAGCAAAAGCATAGTCGTTCTACAATTCGTCATGGCTAAAGATTTAAATGTTTTTGATCCCATTGCTTTGTTTACTGTTGTCGCCACCGTTGTTAGATTGCTCCAAACGCTCTAAAACCCGTTGGAGAATGGCCGTTTTTGCCTTATAATTCTCAATCATGGCACGTACCACTTGTTCGCGGTTGCCGGGTGGCACATTGGCCAATTCCAGCCGTAATTGCTCCATGATTTCATCCAAATGTTCCAAATCTTCACCTACCTCTGCGGGTTGGCTTCCGGTGAAGGTCGCCAGTTTATCCTGTTTTACCGAAATGCTGCGTTGGTAAAATTGTTCCAGTTCAGCGTATTCACCCGACACATCGCTCATGGCCATGCCTGAAGCTGCTGTGCCATGTCGTTCGTACCAAATGCCCCCACCGATGCCTGCAAGCACCAAGGTCAGGGATGCTGCGATGCGCATAATGGAACGTTGCCAGCCCATGTGCACCTTGATGGCCTTCGGTTTGGGAAGGCTTCCTGCGACGTGCTCCCAGGTTTGGGCTTGGGGCATTTCCAAATCAAAAGCCTCTCTGTTTTGGCGGATAAAGTCCTCAATATCAACACTTTGAACGCTTGCATCCAAGGAATGTTCAATCTTGGCCCATACCAAATTGGAAGGCTCAGCGGTGTCCAATAGCACCCGGTCGCACATCAACTGACGTTCAAGACCATCTGCTTCCGGCAGCCGATCGAGCATACGTTCCAAACCCGGCCAGCCATGGGCGCCCGGCACCGCATGATCAAAGGCATCGCGGTGTTTTTGGATAAATATGTTTAAGTGATCTGTCATGTTTTGCAGCAATTCATTGTTTTGTGGATTTGGTTAGTTGGGGATTTGGTGATGGAGCCGGGCTTG
>JALHPW010000257.1 GCA_022842255.1 Saprospiraceae bacterium
AAATTGGACATTCATGCCAGTTTTACCAAACCGGGCACCTATCGCGGTTGGCTGCAATTCCAGACGGATGGTAAAGTGCATACCGCCGATTTTGTACTGAAAGTATCCGAAGGAAAGGCAGGGGAAGCTGGACACGAGGGACATAAGCACTGAAAACAGCGGCTTTCGGGAGGTTGACCAGGGTGGATTGGGTTTGTTTTTTGTTACCCTAAGTCGAGGGGGCTACATTCCTGAGTACAATTTACAACCCTGGCCAACCTATCGAAAGCCATTTTCAATCTCAGAAAAATGCTCAACGCACTCATAAAGTTCTCGCTCCAAAACCGATTGTTTGTGGTGGCTTTCGCCGCCTTGTTATTGGTATGGGGCAGTTGGACGGCCATCAATCTACCGGTGGACGTGCTACCCGACCTCAACCGGCCCCGTGTGACGGTGTTTTTAGAGGCCGGCGGGATGTCGCCCGAAGAAATCGAGGTACAGGCGGTATTGCCCATCGAAACCGCCATCAACGGCTCACCCGGCGTGGAAGTAGTGCGCAGTAGTTCGTCGCGCGGCATCGGGCTTGTATTTGTGGAGTTCGACTGGTCGGTGGACGTGTTCCGCGCTCGACAGCTCGTGGCCGAAAAACTTAGCACCGTCCCCTTGCCGGAGGGAATTGTGCCTGTAATGGGGCCTATTTCGTCTGTCATGGGTCAAATCATGCTCGTGGGGGTCACAGCGGAAGCGGACAGCACGGGCAGGACCACCAGTAGTGCGTCGGACCTCAGGACGCTTGCCGATTTCAGTGTCCGGCGGCGGCTGCTAGCCATCAAAGGGGTGGCGCAAGTCATTCCGATTGGCGGCGACCGCTTGCAATACCAGGTGCTGGTATCCTCGGCCAAGCTCAAACAATACAGCCTGACACTCGAAGACCTCGACCGGGCGCTTTCCAACGCCAACCTGAATTCAACGGGGAGTTTTTTCAACCGATATGGTTCGGAAGTGCTGATTTCGGTGCTTGGCAGGGCCAAAAACCTGGAGGATTTGCAACGCACCGTGGTGGCCAATCGGGAGGGCTCGCCCGTATTGCTCAGTCAGGTAGCCGATGTACGGTTGGGCGCAGCCATCAAACGTGGCGACGCCAGTGTGAACGGCCTCCCATCGGTCATCCTAACGGTGGAAAAACAGCCCGATGCCAACACCGTGACGTTAACGGATGATATTGAAAAAGCGTTGGCCGAACTTCAGCCTTCACTTCCACCCGATGTGCGAATCAACACCAAGGTTTTTCAGCAAAAAAACTTCATTGTCAACTCCCTCACCAATGTTGAACACGCCCTTCGGGATGGGTTCATTTTGGTCATCATTGTGTTGTTTTTGTTCCTCCTGAATTTACGGACGACGCTGATTACCTTGACGGCTATCCCAATTTCGCTGGTCATTACTGCTTTGGTTTTCAAGTGGTTCGATATTTCTATCAATACCCTCACACTCGGCGGGCTCGCCATTGCCATTGGTGAATTGGTGGACGATGCGATTGTGGATGTGGAAAACGTGTTCCGCCGTTTAAAAGAACACCGTCAAGCAGTAAGTGAAGGGGTGACTTCAAGTCAAACCCTCACTACACTTCAAGTAGTTTACAATGCTTCAAGTGAGGTGCGCAATTCCATCGTCTACGCCACCATCATCGTGGTGCTAGTGTTCTTGCCGCTGTTTCAGCTACAAGGTATTGAAGGACGGATTTTTGCGCCGCTGGGCATTGCTTATATCACCTCGATTTTGGCGTCGCTGGTGGTATCGCTGACCGTTACCCCTGCGCTGTGTTCTTATTTGTTGCCCAATTCAAAACTCAACGAGGGTAAGGAAAGTGGCTTGGTGCGTTGGTTGAAAAGGCAGGACCTAAAGTTGCTGAATTTCGGGTTAAATCGCCCAAAAGTGGTTTTAGTGTCTGCTTCCATTTTGGTGATAGGCGCCGCAATGATGGTCACCCGATTTGGTACCGAGTTTTTACCCCCATTCAACGAAGGCAGTTTTACGGTCAACCTTTATGCGCCTGCGGGGACCTCCCTCGAGGAAAGCAACAAAATTGGTACGGTGGCCGAACGTTTGATTTTGCGGGTACCGGATGTGCGTTATACCGCTCGCCGCACGGGTCGTGCAGAACTTGACGAACACGTGGAGCCCGTATCCAACTCCGAAATCGATGTGGATCTAAAACCCGATGCCCGTCCGCGTTCGGAAGTGGTTGCCGACATCCGCAAGCAACTGAACAACCTCGCCGGGGTATCGGTCAGCATCGGACAGCCTATTTCCCACCGACTCGACCACCTGCTTTCCGGGGTACGGGCCCAGGTAGCCATCAAGGTTTTTGGCGAAGACCTGACGGAATTGCGTGCCTTGGCCGGGCAAATCAAGGAATTGGTGGAGACCGTGCCCGGTGCCGTGGATGTGCAGGTAGAGCGACAGGTGCTGGTGCCACAACTCACCATCCGGCTCGACCGCGCGGCCCTGCAACGGTATGGAATGCAGACCGGCGAAATTGCCCGCGACTTGGAAGTGTTGTACGGAGGCAAGGTAATTTCACAAATCCTGGATGGTCAGAAGTCTTTTGACTTGGTGCTGCGGGCAGTGCCGGAAGACCGCGAGAACCTGGAGAACATCCGAAAAACCCAAATCCACACCCCGGATGGCACTTTGATTCCACTTGAAAGCATTGCGCATATTGAGTATGAAAAGGGCATCAATTCGGTGAGCCACGAAAACGGGCAACGACGCATCGTGGTTTCCGCCAATGTGCAAGACCGAGACCTGGGCAGCACGGTATCTGAAATTCAGCAGGTAGTCGGGGAAAAATTAAAGGTCCCACAGGGTTATTTCCTTCAGTATGGTGGTCAGTTTGAGGCCCAAAAAGACGCCTCCCGGCTTATTGGCATTTTGGGAATTTTTGTCGCCCTAGGCATTTTTTTGGTGTTGTACGCACATTTTCGGTCCTGGCGGATTGTGGCGCAGGTCATGCTCAACATCCCCTTAGCATTGGTGGGATCGGTAGCGGCGGTATGGTTAACGGGTGGCACATTTTCGGTGGCGACACTGGTTGGTTTTATCACCTTGACAGGCATTGCCTCTCGCAACGGGATCATGATGATTTCACACTACCTGCACCTGATGGAACACGAGGGCGAACAGTTTGATAAACAGATGATTATACGCGGTTCTTTGGAGCGGCTGGTCCCTGTTTTGATGACGGCCTTGGTAGCGGCACTGGCCTTGATCCCCTTGACATTGGACCCGCAGGCGGCCGGTAAGGAAATACTTTACCCGGTGGCTACGGTGATCTTGGGCGGGTTGTTGTCTTCTACTTTGTTGGATATGATTGTTACGCCGACGGTGTTTTGGTTTTGGGGTAGGAAGGCAGTGGAGGGGTATTTTTTGGAACGCGGTGTTGAGGTCAGTTGAGCGGGGGGGGCACGCAACGCCGCTACGACGCAACGTTTTAGAGGGGAGTTTCACGCTACGACGCAACGTGGGAGGAGGATTTCACGCAACGACGCTACGACGCTACGTTTGAGGGGAGTTTCACGCAACGCCGCAACGCCGCAACGTGGGAGGAGGATTTCACGCAACGCCGCAACGTAAGAGGGGTGTTGTGCCGTGTGAAATCCAAACGTAGCGTCGTAGCGGCGTTGCGTGAAAAATATCCCTCGCATGTAGCGGCATTGCGTGAAATACCCCTCGCATGTAGCGTCGTAGCGTGAGACCCACAAACCACTACAACCCATTCACTACCCGTTTAATCCCGTCTTTCAGCAAAGCCCCTCCAAAATTAATCAACAGGCCCAGCTTAATATTAGTGAGCCGCAGATAAGTGAGAAGAACTTTGCTATGAACCGGAGCCATTTGTTCGACGGATTTTAATTCAACGACGAGTTTGCCTTCTACAATAATGTCGGCGCGAAAACCCGTAGTCAATCGAATCCCATCTTCTTCGAATGGAATACGCTTTTGTTGTTCAACGAAAAAACCATTCGCCCTTAAATGATAAACCAAGAGCGCTTCATAGACCGATTCGAGCATACCCGGACCCCATTTTCGGTGAATTTGGAAACTAATTTCAATGATGATTTCAGCAAGTTCGTTTTCGGTCATTTCGGACTTGTTTTTGGTGATTTGAAGTAAAAATGCCATAAAAAAATGAAGGTTATTGATGATTAATTTGCACTTCAATCCCACAGTTGCTATGTGGACAAGCACCCTGATTATGAAGTTGATAATAAAAATAATGATTTTTTCCTGTTTTGCAATAGAGGCCTTTGCGCAAAACACCCTTTCCCCAGAAGCTGCCGTTCAGGCCTCCCTTCAAAACCACCCCTTGGCCAAAGCTGCTGCATTTGACCTAAAAGCCCGGCAATTTGGCGAAAAATCTGCCCTTAATCTGCCCAATCCAGAAGTAAACCTGGAAAGTCCCACTGGCGGGTTCTATACAATCGGTGTATTGCAATCCTTTGAATTTCCGACGGTGTACGCCCGACAAAAACAGGTGGCCAAAGCGGAAAGCACCCTCGCACAAATTGGTGTGCAGGTGAGCCAAAACGAGATTCGATACCAGACCCGAATCCTTTATTTGGAGGCTCAGGTGGCCGAACTCAAAGGCAAACAATGGCGTGAACGTGACACACTTTACCAAAAAATTGCGGCCACCGCTGCACGGGAATTCGAGGCCGGGGAAATTGATTTTTTACAAAAAACAAAGGTGGAGAACGAAGCTGGTATGGTGCACCAGGAGCGCTTGGCTGCCGAACAAACCACCGGCAAGTTTTTCCTCCAATTGCGTGAAATTACCGGGCTAAAGGAATTTAATACATTAGAACCCTTGCGATTTGACCCCGAGGAAGGCTTGTTTCTAACCAGTGACCCAGGAATGATTTCCCCACTGGTCCAGTATCAACAGCAGTCCGTTCAAGTGGCCGAACAACAGCTTAAACTGAGCAAAAGCCAAGCGCTGCCCAATTTTTCGCTGGGGTATATGAACCAAGGGGAGCGCAATACACCCATCGATTACCGCTTCCGAGCCAGTATCGGGGTACCACTTTGGATGGGGCAATACCGAGCCAACCAACAAATGGCAAAAGCAGAAAGCCAGGCTGCCATGGCCAGGACCGAAGCACAATCCCAGGCATTGACCCTTGAATCCCATAGTGTGGTCGCAGAAGCGCTTTCGTCCTGGTCAAAACTGGATTACTACGAAAAAGAAGCCCTTCCCCGAAGTAGTTCGCTCATCACCGCAGCCATGCGTATGCGCGAAGCCGGACAAATCGATTACACCACCTTCCTACGCAGTCTGGATGAAGCCTATTCGATTCAACTGGATTATGCCGAACAATTGACGGCCCTTTACACTGCTCGTTATCAAATGCTGTATTTGAAAGGGATTTGATAAAAGGAGCGAAGGGGCGATTTTTGCCCCATAGACTTGAGTTGAATTTCGATAATCCAGTTTAACCATGTTGGACCCCAAATCAAAACCGTATCAAAAAATTGATTTACAATACCTTAAACATGAAATATTTCTTGTTTTCCCTTTTGGCTCTGTTGTTTTCAAGCCCGTTTTCTGCGCAAGAAGCACACACCCACGCCGATGGCACCACCCATGCCGCCCACGGTGAGGATGCAGATAGCCACGGCAGTCAACCCGGCGCCGACCACTTCACGGTGTATGGCGTGTCGGATAAATACGAACTCACGCTGTACTACCCCGAATTAACGGCCGCAAATGAAGGCCACCTGACGCTATACATGGCGGACTACCAAAGCAATCGGCCCATCGATAAGGCAACCCTGAAAATCAGTACCACCGAAAACCCACAGCAAGTTTTTGAGGTGAATCCGCTTTCTCCGGGGGTGTACGAGTTGCACACTACATTTCCTGAAAACAAGGCCTATACCCTCAATGTGGAGATTGCGCACCCAAACGGCGCGGACTTGATTGGTCTGAAAAGCGTGAACGTTGGGACGAAATTGAACCCCACAATCATTGCCGACGAAGCACACAGCGACGCTAGTACCTGGTTGTGGTTTGGCGGTGGGTTGCTCTTGGGCGCCTTGGGTATGTGGTTCCTGAGCCGCCGACGGAGCCGGGTATTGACCGTGGTGCTACTTTTGGTCAGCGCTTGGTTTTCCGCTCCGGAATGGAACCCCGCTTTTGCGCATGGCGACGAGGAACATGGCCCCAAAGGCGGCGGCGGCGGTTATGGCAAAGAGGTTTTTGCGCCAAAGGAGACCCAGTTTTTATTCGAAATATTGACTCAACCCATCGCTGTAGGCGACTACCAATCCGCAACCACCATGTTCGGCACCATCGTCCCCGCTTCTGGAGGTCTAGGGGTTGTAGTGGCTCCCCAGGGCGGGCGTATCACGAAAATCAATGTGCGGGTGGGACAAACGGTACGCGCCGGACAAACCCTGGCCATTTTGCAGCAAAATATCGGGACGCCCGACCAGGTAAGTATTGCTAGCAACAACAGCGGTTTGGCAGTACAAATTGAAACAGCCAAGGCCCGGGTTGCAGCTACAAAGCGCGAGCTGGACCGTTTGAAAACCATCGAAGACATCGCCGCCGGACGGGATGTTCAAGCCGCTGAAGCCAATTACAGCCAGGCTTTGATTGAATTGCAAACGCTTGAAAACCGGTCCATTGGAGCCAATTCGGCTGCCAACAACCGAACCATCGCCCTGGTTGCCCCGATTTCGGGGGTGGTGGGCACCTTCACGCTTTCACCGGGTTCGGAGGTCGTAGCCGGGCAAACGTTGCTCAGTGTGACCAACCTAAGTAAAGTGTACGTAGAAGCCCAGGTGTACGACCGTGATGTGTCCGTGATTCGCTCTGGAAACAAGTTTTTGGTAACCTGCTCTACCGACGACCACAAGAGTGCAGAGGTTCGGCTCATTTCCCAAGCCCAGACCATGAACCCTGGCAATCAAAGTCAGCGCGTACTTTTTGAGATGGACAACCCGCTTGGGGAGTTCAAAATCGGTGAGTTTGTGAGTTTGAAAGCCCTGGACAACAGCACGACCCGACAAATCACCGTGCCCAACTCCGCCCTGACC
>JALHPW010000258.1:0-6256 GCA_022842255.1 Saprospiraceae bacterium
TTGAAGGGTCTGTGATGCCGACTGGCAATAGCGCATTGGGGGACTGTTTATCAAGCAAAATAGGCCATTTTCCCCTCAAAAATAATTGCCATAAAATATTGATAATCAATATTTTATGAAATAAAATCGAAAAAACCGGGGGAAATCCACTGGGCGATAAACCCATGTTTGCTGTCCTGTTCTAGGGTGGGGTGCCGCTTGACCTTTGTCATGCAAATCGGAAGAAAAAACACCGAGTAGCAAAGACACATGAAAAGCACTTTCACACTTCCAGCAGCCACTAAGAACATCGCAGCCGACAACATCACAGGTCTTGACCTCATCGGTGCATGCATCACGGGTCTCGATTTGATCGGCGCCTAAGTTGGAGCCACTGCAGCTGTCAATTCCGTAGAAGGATGGAATGGACGGTATGCTTTCAGCCTAGTCGATTTGGGCCGGACCAAAGCATAAGCGGTGTGAAAGTAGGCTGCCTAGTCAGCCTCATACTGAAAAAGAACATTCACTGTACACTATGAACATACGCTGGCGGCGAAGGTCGCCAGCAAATTTCCAACAATCAAACATTATTATGAGAAACTTCCCTTCACACGTTCCCCCAGCCGCTTTGGCCCCACCTTGGGGTCATCCAGGCCAAAACCTGATTCGCCCACAGCGCGAAACCGAAAACACCAAACAAATGAGCTGTGATGTCGTGTTCGGCTCGCCTTCTGCCAACTGCATGGGCACCGGTGTTTGTAGAATCACTGCCCGCACAGGCAGCAGTCCATCGGCCGCCGCACGAAAACGAAGTTGTCAAAGCACCGTCGCCCTGGTATTCCCTGTAGAAGGAGGGAAAGGCATCTCGATGGTGTTGACCCGCAACCTGTTGTGTGTCGAACTTTACAAAACCCATCTCCGACGCGGCCAATTGACCTTGGAAACCAGCTGTCCTATACCGAAGGACCTAGTTCGGGCACTTGGTTTGAAAATCAACGAATTGCCCATCGGAGTATATCCGATTCAAGCAGTAAACGGCTTTTTGAGAATCGATTTTATCCATAAATAAGTTCAAGTAAACGTCTCAAGTGACAAGTTCCCCCCTGTTTGAAACTCAAAACTTGAAACTGACTACCACAACTACATCATCATCAGTCATTCAAAAATTTTGTGAACATGAACAGTAACAACAAACGAGGAGTCCCAACATCCCAGGGAGGAATGCTTCTCACCGCCATTTTCCTGCTGGCGTTTTTGTGTTTTTCCAGCACTACCAGCTACGCCCAATCGATACAACCACCGACAACTGCTTACAACTGGAAATCCTCCGAAGACGCGACCAATATTTTGTTAGCGCAAGTCACGGTACTCAACCAGCAGATGCCCGGAATTACCGAAGGCACGCCCTTGTACGACAATACGCTTCGTCGGGTAGCTTATTTCAAAGCCATCATCATGGAGATTAAGCACGGAGCTACCGTAGCCCAGGCCCTCGATTTGTCGTTACCGGCTGCCGCTACACTTGGTTTTGAAAAGGAAGCCTCCTATACGCCTAAAATTATCCTAAAGGCCTTGCAAACGGAGACTAGGATAATGCTGACCAATTAATGAAGTGATGGGTGATGAAGTAATGGGTGATGAAGTGATTCATCCATATTTCTATCCAAGCATTTACTGGTCGTGAAATCGCTGCCCTGGCAGTATATAGGCATTAGAATACGCCATAAAAAATTGACTTCCAACCACTTAAACCACCAATTGACTACAAGGTTGACGTAGCGGCGTTTCCCGTTTTCTTTTACTCTCAACGATTTTACTCACATGAAAAAGAGCAACTTTCATATCCTCTTGTCCATGGCCGTAATATGGACATTCGCCTGCGCTCGACTTACCGCGCAAACGAATGTAACCATGGCCAACAATGGCAATACAATTGGCAGCCCGTTTTCGATAGCGCCTCCAGCCAATTGCTTTTATAACTTCTTCGACTTCGGCGGAGCAGCCTTCAACTACAACAATGGCGCAAATGCAAGCGTCACGTTTGTACCCTCCAATGCGGCTACGCACCGCATTCAAGTCAGTTTCACCTCCTTTGGCCTTGACGAAGGTTGGGACGCGTTCTACATCTACAACAGCAATACAGTGGGTGTAAACCAGGTTCCAGGCCCACAAGGTGCAACCATGTCGGGTTTCCCAGGCGGCAACTGGCAAAATATCAATCCTGGCACCGTTACCGCCAACACAGGTATCGCTGCCGTAGGTGGCAATGCTGCCGAGGCCTTGACTTTCCAATTCCTCTCCGACAATTCGGTGAGTGCAGCAGGTTGGAGCGCTATTGTACGCCAGGTGCCCATAATCAACTGCGTCATGACCGCCCCTAATGCCATCACTACCAATACTGGCTTGGGGTCTACCAACTGTTTTGTAAACGTAACTACGCCCCTTCCCACCTTTGGGCCAGGAGGCTGCAATGCTGGATATCAATTGCGCTACCGCATCAATGGCGGCACGCCAACCGTTGTGCTTGACCCTGTAAATACGACCATTCCAGCCCCAGTAGGGGTGAATGTAGTGACCTGGGAACTCGTTGACCCTTGCGGCGGTGGCATTATCACGGCTGCCGTACAAATGATCACGGTGAACGACAACACGGCCCCAGTCATGAGTTGCCCACAGAACACTACGATCACGCTATTGCCAGGCTTGTGCGAAGTATTCAACTACTCCCCACAAATAAACGTCACCGACAACTGTGCTTTTGCCAATACCGGACAGGTAAACCACCCGATAGATTTTAACAACGGGAATGCTGGTATCATGTTCGACCTGACAAACCTGGGCAACAGCCCCATCACGGTTTCAAACTTTGGCCCATCGCTTGATTTGGGTACTTGGACCATGGAGGTGTACTACACCAACAACCTGATATCCTTCAATGGAGTGGAAAACGACCCGAGCGCATGGACCTTGGCGGGCACACAGGTAGTGATGCCAACCAGCACCGCAGTAGGTACTCCAATACCTGGTTTTGGCATTACGGTTCCAGCAGGTCAGACAAGGGGCATCTACATCACGAGCATTTCTGGGGCTCCGATGAATTACACAGGGGTGTCAAGGCACATCAGTGACGGCACCCTGCGGGTATCTTCCAGCCCTGGTGCTGGAAAATCCTATCCGTTTGGCGTTAGCGTCTTTAACCGCTCATTCAATGGCTTCGTGTCCTATTCGACGCCATCCGCAGGTGCAGCAGTACAGATTGGTGGCCCAAGCCTTCCGCTCTCTAGCCCATTGGTACAAGGCAACACCTACACGTTTACTTTCCAGGGCGAAGATGCTTCCGGAAACACCACCAACTGTTCGTGGACGGTGAAAGTAGAAGACTACCCGAGCCCTATCTCCAATATGGTTTGCAATGACTTGGTGTTTATGGCCCTCGGGCCTAATTGTGAAGGCTGTTTGACGGCAGACCAAGTGTTGGAAGGTGGCCCGTTCCGGTGCTATGACTACTATCCGGTTCATGTTGACAAAACACTTCCTTTGGGAAATGGCCCTTGGGTAGCCCCCTGTTTTGACGAATCTGATGTGGGCAAAACCTACCGCTGGCGTGTGTTTGATGATTTGGATGAAGACGGTGTATTGGATAACAATGAAATCAAATGCTTTGGGGACGTGAAAATTATTGACGCACTCCCTCCGCAAATCGATTGTTCGCCAATACCAATCACGATACCTTTCAATTTCCCAATCGACCCGCTGTTTTCGCAGCTGGCGACCATGGAGTTGCCTTTCAAAGCACAAGGCTTGCCACTCAATGTGGTTGACGGACAAACGCGGGAATTTGAGCTCCCAATCAATCTGCCGATGAACGCCACGGTGAACGATGTAGAGCTCCGTGTAAAAATATCGGGTGATGTGTTCTTAACCGACCTGAATATAGAGATCGAAAGCCCACTTGGTACCGTCGTGACAGCCTGGGATGGCTTGCCTGGCTGTGCACCGCTGCCACTCTTTGTTCGATTCGACGATGAAGGCACCCCTATCCTTGCTTGTGACAGCTATACAACCGATAAAAATGCACAAATCCCACTTGGATTTGGCGTAATGAGCAGTTTCGACGGCCAAACGGTCAACGGGACCTGGAAGATTCGGATTTCCGACCAAAACGGTGGTGGCGATATCTCAACCATCGAAGTCGCAGACCTGTACATCACCATGACTGGCGTCTTCAGCGCGGGATTCCCGAACGGTTTGACGGCCCCGCCCGTGGTTCCGCTTGGCAACCAAAGCTATCTGGTACCAAGAGCTGCAGCTTGTGCAGCCAACTTGGATTGCTGTTCTGATGTGACACTCAATTACGTTGACTTTACCCAAAACCAACCGTGTCCAACCGGCCTTACTTCTATCATCACGCGCCGTTGGACGGCTACAGACGCAAGTGGCAACAGTGCGACCTGCAACCAGATACTACATTTGGTACGCCCAACCGTAGAAGATGTGGATTTCCCACCAGATTACGATGGATTGGATGAGCCTGCTTTTTATGACTGCAATGGCGAATATCCAACGCCAGCCTGGATAGAAAGCCAAGGGTTACAAGGTTTCCCTTACGTATTTGGAATGCCTATCGGTGGCAGTGTTAATTGGGAATATGATGACACGGTTATTGAGATTTGTGACGGCAGCTACACCATTTCACGCTTGTGGACCGTGGTAGATGCTTGCACGGGGGTGGTTATTACCCATATGCAAATCATCCATGTGTACGATATTGATGGCCCGATGTTTCTTACGCCAGTTCCAGACATCTTGGTCAGCACTGACCCGTATGACTGTTGTGGCAGCATGGTTTTGCCTGATGTAATACTGCGGGATAAGGACGATTGTTCTCGCATCAACAACATCCAAGCCTACATCACGACCTACGACCCTGGAACTGGAAACGTGATTAACGTAATCGCTGTAGATGGTGATTTGTATGACTTCCCTGGCAGCAATCCTTCTACCACCGACACCTTGGCGTCGTTTGGCCCTGTGCCTTGCATCCCAATTGGCGAACACGTGGTGAGATATGTTGCGGAAGACGATTGTGGCAATACCAGTGAATTGACGTTCAATGTCATTGTAGCAGACTATGCACCACCGGTAGCCGCTTGCGATGAAACAACAATTGTTGCCATCGGCAAGGATGACCCGAACGATTGCTACTATGCAAACTTCGCAAACTGCGAGTTCGCCGGTGTAACTTGGGTACATGCAGAAACCTTTGACGACGGCTCATACGACCAGTGCAGTGACGTAAAATTCACCATCCGCAGGGCAACACCTTACAGCAGTTGCATCCTAGATTTAGATCAAGGATACTGTGCAGGCAATGCAAACGGTTTGAGCGAATTTCAACTTGCTACCATCGAATCCGACTCGATTAAATTCTATTGTTGCGAAGTAGGCACCGAACTGAAGGTTATTCTGCGGGTGTACCAATGCAATGCGGATGGAAGCATCTCGCTGGACCCCGACGGCACACCAATTTACAATGAGTGTGAGGTTATGGTGCAAGTGCAAGACAAACTGAAGCCTGTCTGCACCCCACCGGCCAACGTGACGGTCAACTGTGAGAACTTTGACCCAAGCCTATGGGCTTACAACAAGCCAACCGTTTACGACAACTGCTGCCTCGACACTTCTTATAACTACCAGGGACAGAAGGGATTGACGCACTCTGTCAACTACAACAACTTTGACAGTGTGTGCAACAAGGGCACCATTATTCGGACCTTCCGTGTGTATGATTGCCATGGCGCAAGTTCGCAATGCACCCAGCGGATTATTGTAAACTACGAACAGGATTACTTTATCAAATTCCCGAACGATGTCGTGGTGAATGAATGCGATGGCACCGGAATTTACGGGGAGCCTCAGTTTTTCGGGGAAGATTGTGAACTTCTGGGAGTTAGTTACCAAGACCAGGTTTACACCGTGGTACCGGACGCTTGTTTTAAAATTGAACGTACCTGGAAAATCATCAACTGGTGTACGTACAACCCAGGGGCCGGTTGCATCATTGTGCCAAATCCGAATCCACACACGATCGGAAGCCACATCACCAATTTGCCCGGCCCTATTGTATCCCCTGCGGGTACCCTGGCTCCTTGGGCGCCAACGGTGGTGAAAATATTGCCTACCGACCCCACGCCAACCAATTTCAGTATCTATTGGGATGAGGATGCAAACTGCTACGAATACAAACAAATCATCAAAATCATCGACCAACAGGCAC
>JALHPW010000258.1:6266-7028 GCA_022842255.1 Saprospiraceae bacterium
GGTGGGATGCGCTCAGCCAATCGCACGACCTCTGTGAGGCACCCGTTGATTTGAGCATCTCGGCAACCGACTTCTGCTCTGGCTCGAACCTGAACATCCGCTACCTCCTTTTCCTCGATACCGATGGCGATGGAAGTATGGAAACCGTAATCAGCAGCAGCAACCCGCCAGCGGCCGGTACAGTAAACTATAACAACATCAACACACCAAACTTCGCGGGTGGCACCCCACGTCAGTTTGACCAACGAGCCGTATCGCCCAATCAGAAGTACCGGTTTGCCATGCAAACCACTGTGAACGGGACTAGCATGGGCGCCGCTGTCCGCTGGAATACTCCAGGTGCACCTGCCGCATATCTAGTGCCTGAACTCCCATACGGCACCCACAAAATCAAGTGGATTGCCTCGGATGGTTGTGGCAACGAGAGTGTTTGCGAATACCAGTTTGTGGTAAAAGATTGCAAAGCACCAACTGTGGTATGCCTCAATGGCTTGGCAGGAAATCTGATGCAAACCGGTATGATTACGCTTTATGCCAGCGATTTCTTGCTCCATGCAGAAGACAATTGTACCCCAGAAGACGAATTGGTTTTCGCAATCAGAAAATGTGGTACCGGCGCAGCTGGTTTCCCAGTCGATGGAGGTGGCAACCCAAATATCAGTATCACATTCAATTGCGACGAACTCGGAACGCAATGTGTGGAACTTTGGGCACAGGACGCTTATGGCAACGCTGATTATTGTGAAACGTATATCATTGTGC
>JALHPW010000259.1 GCA_022842255.1 Saprospiraceae bacterium
AAACCCTTCGGGTGGACGGCGGTATGGTGCGCAACAACTTCCTCATGCAATTCCAAAGTGATATGCTGGGCGTAAACGTGGAACGTCCTAAAGTACAGGAAACCACGGCCTTGGGCGCTGCTTACCTCGCAGGTTTGGCGGTGGGTTATTGGAAAGACGAGGCGGATATTGCCCAAAACTGGCAATTGGAGCACAGTTTCTCACCTGAAATGCCCTTGGAAGACTCCGTGCGGCTTTACCGGGGCTGGGAGAAGGCGGTGGAGGCGGCTCGGGTTTTTAAGGGGGTATGATTTTTGAATTAATGAACCAAACCAAAAAGACAATCCATGGCAAAGCCTTCCAATCCAACTTCTTTACGTGTTCATGGGCGATTTAATTTTGCTGAGTTGCTCCCAAAGTTTAAAGACGGGGCCATTGCACTCCTAAATGCAGAAATTGGGAATGCGCTGGTAACCATTGCCGGGGCCTTAGGAGGCAAACATGACGAACCTCAAGCGCAAGCCTATTCCCTGCTTTGGTTGAGTATGAAGGGCGCAACCAGAAGTATTTTCGAACAACATTTCAGTGACATGCCGCCTTCAGCGGCTCAGGTGGAGGCATTTGGACTTACCCAACAATATTGCCAGGATTTATGGAAAGACTTGCCTGAACTTGACTTGCTCATAGACCGGAAATTTGTAGCAAAGCCAATGCAGCATCCTAGTACGATTGCTTTGCGTACTTACTTGAGCGAATGGATGCAACGTGAAATGAAACTCCACCCTAATGCCGCACGTGTGGCAACGGCTGCGTTCCCGCGTTTGATGTTAGCGGAGATGGCTGCATTGCCAAGGAATGACTACAAACAACTATTTGACGAATTCGAAAAGCCATTCCTGCCAGCAGAAGAAAAGGCGCAAGCGATGGACGCTTATCAAGCCAGGGTAATGAGCACGTTTCACCGTCCTGCTTTTAACGACCGACAAGTCTCTCTGGCCGAGATGTATGTGCCCCCGTTTTTTCGCTTTTTCCAATTCAAAAAAGACAAAGAAGAACACATCAGCCGCGATGGGGATTTTGTTTTTCCAAAAAAGAAGAACCTTTTGCAAGTCATGGTTTGCGATTGGTTGCAAGGAAAGTGTGAAGCCGAAGTTAAATATCCGCATTCCAACCTGTTGCTCCTGTTGGGCCAACCAGGACAAGGAAAGTCCTCTTTTTGCCGCCAAATAGCCCATCACTTACTGGCAGAGGGTGCCGGACAGGTTGAGCATGTTTTTTTATTGAGATTGCGGGACCTTGAAGGGCGACCTGAATTTATTCAAAAACCCCTCGATGTAGCCGTTGATTGGCTGTGTGAATATGAGTTTCGAAATAAAAACTTCGAAAAGACCGATTTGAAAGGCAGCCTACTCTTACTCGATGGATTGGATGAATTTTACATGAACAATGGCCTTTCACATGAAGACATAGACACCTTGCTCCGCAATCTCGAACGCAATCTAGATTTGGAAGCCAGAAGTGGTTTCCCTGTGAAATGCGTTGTTACCTCACGAACAAACTATGTCCGGCTTGACCGGCACTACAGCACCAACATGCTGACATTGCAAATTGCAGAAATGTCGCTAAAGGAGCAGTACGATTGGCTTGACAGATATTCACGTATGTTGGAACGTGTAGCTGGATTTGATGTTGAACCAAAAAAAGCATTTGTAGCTGAACTGCGTCCTGAACTGAAAAAACTTAGTGAAAGCGACCTTGAAAAGGATAAAAATCTGAGTGAATTGTTCAATCAGCCCATACTGCTTTCCATCGTAGTAGAAGCCCAAGTAAACCCAATCCATGCTGAAAACCGGGCTGCACTTTATGAGTCCCTTTTTGATAAAATGGTGAACCGGAGTTGGGACAAGGGTCAAATTACCCCTTTGAAACCCCTCACCGAGGGTCGGGGCCCCAAGCTTTTTCGGTCATTTTTGCGGGCTTTAGCATTGCAAATCTTTTACAGTGAGCGTGAATATGCCCGTCGTTCTGACTTTGTGGAACCTCCGCTTTCGCAGGTGGTCGAAAACCTCAAAAAAGTCTTTGGAGAAAAACAAAATCCAGATGATTTCCTGAAAAACCTGCTTATCAGTTTTTATTTCAAGGAAGTAAGAAAGGACGCGGATGACCAATACGTGAAAGACGAGCGAAGCAATTACGCTTATGAATTCTTACACAAATCGATGCAGGAATTCCTCGTTGCAGAAGCGATATGGGTCTATTTCAACGAAGAGCTGACCGAGACAAGCCAGCGCACAAGTGATTTTGTAAAAAGCGACGAAGACGCGCAGAAAGAAATTTTTGAACTGTTTTCGCCACGGGTTTTGACGCTTGAAATCGTAGAATACATTAACGAATTTGCTCGAAAAGAGCAAGATGCTGAATTGTTGAAGGATACCATGTTTACCCGAAGTAAAAAACTGATGAGCAAACTATCCAAACACGATTTCCTCTGGCTCTACAATGCTGAAGGCTCTTACAGTCCTTTACGCCGAACTCCAAGCCCGTTAGAACAATCTGTTGCTGTTTTTTATGGATTACTGACGATAAACAGTTGCATTGCAATGAGATTGGCAGGAAATATAGAATGGCCATCTGCTTTAGAAAATAACTTTGAAGAAACCCGAGCGCGTTTAGCAAAGCCCATAAGCTTCATAGAAAACACAACCAATATCTGGAACTTGTTGGTTTTGGCGCAAAGGCAATCTATACGAATAAAATTTGGCCTTTTGGGGGCAAGACTTCAAGGTGCAGACCTTCGAGGCGCTAATCTTGAAGATGCAAACCTTCGAAGTGCAGACCTTACTGGTGCATTCCTTTTTTGCTCAACCCTTTTCGCTGCAGATATTCGAGGCGCTAATCTCTACTATGCAAATCTTGAAGGGGCAATCCTTAGAATCGCAAACCTATTCAGCGCAAACCTTGCCGGAGCAATCCTTATCCGCACAGACCTTATCGGTGCAAACCTTACGAACGCAAACCTTCGAGGTGCAAAACTTCGAGGCGCAATTCTTGAAGAAGCAATTCTTCGAGGCTCAGACCTTCGAGGCTCAGACCTTCGAGGCGCAAACCTTCAGGGCGCAAACCTTCGGGGCGCAAACCTTCGGGGCGCAAATCTAGGAGGCGCAAACCTTCGGGGCGCATACCTTGGAGGCGCAATGCAGGTAACTGAAATAATAAATTTACACCACGCAATAAATCTAGAAACAGCCGAATGGAGTGACACTCCATTCGAGCATAGGGATTGGGCTGCATGGATAGCTGAAGAACTAGCAAAAGAGGAAAAGAAAAATGAGGGTGCCTTCATGGCAAGAGTCCAATCTTAGTGGAAGAACCCTTTAATACAGGATTATTTCGTCGATACTTCAAATCCATACTATTTGAAATGGAAAGAAGCAGAAATGACCGCAAACATGTTGGTTTTTTTATTTCAGCTTGAAAAGCACATGAATAATACGAATGAAGGGTCAAAAGAAACTTGTTCAACACATCTATCATTTTGTAACCCCCGAGCTTCAGTCGGGGGCATAAACGCACCCATTTACACATCTATCTTCTTTGCAAAACATCACATTTTCTATGGTTTTTTAATGTTGATGCTATGTAAAGAAGATAGATGTGGTGGGCGGTAATTCCTGACCACTCGTTGAAACGAGCGGACACAAAAGGCCACAAAAGAGTTTAGAGAAGACCTTTTGTGCCCTTTTGTGTCCTTTTGTGCCTTTTGTGGTTCAATACCACTACTTCCGTACCACCACCCGCTGCACCTCCGTACCACCAGCTGATTGCAGGCTTAGGAACAGCAATCCCGAGGCATCAACAGCCAATTCTACCCGCTGATTTCCCGCCTCAAAATTGGCGGTATGGGAAGCCACGATTCGCCCACTCACATCGGTAAGCGTAAGGGTAGCTTGTCCAGTTTCTGGCAAATAGAACGCCGCCACTACCGGGCCAGCCGTAGGGTTGGGCGACACTGGGAAAAGCTGAGCCTGTCCCAATTTATTCAAATCAGTCGTTGCTGAACGTGCTTCCACGGGATCAAAACTCAAGGCTGCCGGCAAGCGCTGCAAGCCTTGGTCGTATCCTTCTGCCTTGGCTACCGTAGAGCTCATTTGCAGGGTTTGCGCCAAAGAACCTTTTTGCAACGCATTGAATTTCAGTACAAAAACGGTCTGCACCCCTTCTACCGGCGTAACCGAATACCAGGACGCCGCCACGCGGTTTTGAGCAAGCGAAACACCCATGCGAGGGGAAATGGTGCCCGGCTCTACACTCTGCAAGGACAGGAACGCGGGGTCGGCCTCCAAGGTGAATTGGAAACCCTTGAGGTCGCTCAGATTAGGGGTTTGCACCAAAACCTCCACCACATCCCCGGCGGCATAACGTTGGCGCTCTGTGTAAAAAAAGACTGGGTTGTCTTCTCCATCCCGGCTAGAACTGTTGGGGTTCAAGGAGCCATCCACATCCCCGGTTTTGATGGCCACAAAATGCTGGTTAACCCCGGATGGCGCCGGACAAACCGTGCTTATTTTTTCCGGGAAAACCGTGGAAAGGGGTTGTGTCGGGTTCGGGAAAACAAAGCTGGAAGGCACAAAACGCCAGGCGGTATTGCCCGGGAACGCGCTCGAAGTACCCACAATCAGGTTGTTCATTGCATCCAAATCCGCATGGGTCAATTGTCCGTCGCGGTTGACATCGGCGGCAATGATTTTGTACGGGGTAGGCAAGATTGATTGTCCTGCCATGTGCATATCCGTGAGCATCACATCAAGGGTGTTCACGCCCAATTGTGGCAGCGTATCCAGCGTTGGGATGATGGAGTAGTTGCAGGTACCGGGCGCGGAAGCAAAGGCAAAATTGCCCTGTGCATCGGTCGTGGTGCTCGACTGGTTGGCGATGGCCTGGAGATTGCTTTTCAGCAGGATTTTTGCACCCGCAAGCGGTTGTTGCAGGCTGGTGGTGATGGTTCCGGAAACGGGTCCAGAAGGTGCGCAAGCCCCGATATTGTCTTGTACAATGACAAAAGTGGTGCAGAAATCGGCGTTGCCATACGCATCCACGGCCCAGATTTCCACGAATTGTTTGCCGATTTCATTGCAATCAAACGTAACCGAGTGTTGGTCCACCGGGAAAGTGTTTCCCGCACCGGCTTTCTGAATTCCGATTTTGATTTGGGAGGCTGGTGTGCAATTGTCGGAGGTGTATTGCAGGAAATCCGTGTCCCAAAGCGTAATCATACCGGTTTGCATGATGTTGATACTCAAACCATTCATGCACACCACGGTGGGTGCTTTGCAGTCGCGCACTTCAAATTCGTATTTGCAAAGGGCGTCGTTGCCGCAGCGGTCGCTGGTAATCCACTCGATTTTGTGTTTGCCATAAGGAAGGCCCACACCCGTTGGAAGCACAATTCTGGCCGAAACGGTATCTGCCGAAGTAGTTTTTTCAATCGGCCAAGCACCCGGCTCGCTGCTGCTCCGGAAGGTTTCCATAGAGCCATTGCCATCCAAATCGAGATAGAGGCGATAGGAAACAATCAGGTCGGTTTTGGAACAAGCATCCGTGACCTTCATTTTGAGGTCCACAGGACCTTCGCAGCGATTGCCGTATTGGGCTGGATCATTGTTGGTGTAGTCGCAAAACAGGACGGGACCGGTTGGGCAGCTGACATACGTGGGTGGCGCATTGTCCACAATCTTAATGACCTGGACGTATTGCAGATAACCGTGGTTGACGGAATTGCCGATTACCGTCGGCCCCACATCGGTGCTTCCTGGGTTCTCAATGAAGGTTGGTGCGGGCCAGTTGGGGTTGAAATCGCACCACCAGATGAGTTTCCAGGTGCGCAGGATTTTTTTGCAACCGCCCGTGTTGTTGAGGTTAAAAACCTGGTCTTTGACAGATACCCCCACAAAGAACCCACAATTCGCCAAGGTGGTGATAATGGGCTGGTCGGTGGTGTCTGCCGTGCCTCCGCAACTGACAATCGTTTTGTCGTTGGGGAATTTGACGGAGTAATAGTTTTGTTGGGCGGAGAGGGACAGGCTTGCTGCGATTAAGAAGAAGGCTGTTACACCCGCCTTTGCTAAAGCTACGGCAGGTAAATCAAGTAAATTTGAGAGGATTGTTTTGTGCATATTCAAACGGATTTTATGTCCCGCGAAAGTAGCACAGGCAACAATTGGTACAGAAAAAGAATGTGACGGATTGGCGACAGATGGGAAGAATTAATCAACCAGCATCGCCTCCCGGTCCAATTCCTGCTGCGCCATGCCCTGCGGCAGCTCCCGAAATTCGTACTGCTGATTGCGCAATTGTGGCACAAAACCAGCCTCCCGAATGGCCGCCTGTATCCCGTCGGCCGTAAACCGGAACCGCGCTCCTGCCGCTGACACCACGTTTTCCTCAATCATGATGCTGCCAAAGTCATTGGCCCCTGCGTGCAGACACACTTGCGCAACCTGTTTGCCCACCGTCAGCCAGGAAGCCTGGATATTGACTACATTGGGGAGCATAATACGGCTCATGGCAATCATCCGCACATATTCGTCGCCGGTAACGGCATTTCGGGCCCGTTTGATTTTCCTCAAAATCGTGTCCTCATCCTGAAAAGGCCAGGGAATGAATGCCAAAAAGCCCTTTGCATCGGCTGGTTTTTCCGATTGCACCTGGCGGATATCGGCAAAATGTTGCATCCGCTCCAGATTGGTTTCGATATGGCCAAACATCATGGTAGCCGAAGTGGTCAAGTGCAATTTATGGGCGGCCCGCATCACGTCGAGCCACTCTTGTCCGCCGCATTTACCCTTGGAAATCAATCGTCTAACCCGATCTGCGAGGATTTCCGCGCCCGCGCCTGGCAACGAATCCAGACCCGCCTCTTTCAAAGCCGCCAGTACGTCGTAATGGCTCATGCCTTCCAGTTTGGAGATGTGCGCGATTTCGGGTGGGCCCAGGGCGTGGAGCTTGAGGTTGGGGTATTCCGACTTCAATTGCCGG
>JALHPW010000260.1 GCA_022842255.1 Saprospiraceae bacterium
TCGGTCCTGTCGAAATCCGGCTCATCGCCTCCGACCCGGAAGGCAACCGCGACACGGCCATGTTGCAAGTGAGCATCGTTTCGGAAATCAACGACGCCCCACAAATCCTTGAGATTCAAAAAAGTGTAGCGTATGCCGCGCCCAGCGAAACCTTGCAAATCACTTGTGTCGCTACAGATTCCAACAACGACGCATTGACGTATGAATGGTCGGCCAGCGCAGGCAGCATCAACGGTACGGGAAGCAGCGTTGAATGGACGGCTCCGGCCACAGAAAGCATTGTGGACATCACCGTAAAAGTCAGTGATGATGAAGGCTTGTTCGCGCAAGGGACGACCAAGGTACTGGTGAAAAATTTCAACACCACGCCCGGCGATTTGATTGCACACTATCCTTTTACCGGCAATGCCGACGATGTGAGTGGCAACCAACTGCACGGACAAGCCAACGGCGCCATCTTGACCACCGACCAAAACGGCGGACAGCAACGGGCGTATTATTTCAATGGAGGCGTGCAGCACATTGCAGTTCCCAACGCCCCGCTGCTCAATTTTCAGGACGGGATTACGCTGAGTTGTTGGTTCAAACCCAATGCCCTGCCTGAAAAGGAGTCGTTTTTGCTTTCGCACGGCTCTTGGCAAAACCGCTGGAAACTGTCTATCACGCCGGAAAAATACCTGCGTTGGACGGTCAATACCCTGAACAGCGTGGCGGATTTAGACCTGGACGTTCCCGTTCAATTGGATAATTTTTACCACGTTACGGCCACATACGACGGCTCCCTGTTGGCTTTGTATTTGAACGGTAATCTGCACACGTACAAGGGTTTAAGTGGAAAAATCCGCACCACCAGCTTTCCTTTTTTGATGGGACAGATGTTGCCCGCGCAGCCGGAATACAATTTCAAGGGCGTGATGGATGCGGTGAAAATCTACAATTATGCACTTGTGCCTAGCGCGGTGAAAAGCCTGTATGAAGAAGGGGTGAGTGGGCTGCAAAACCCATTTTTTTCAGAAACACAAACACTTGAATTGTCGCCGAACCCGGTGTCAGACGTGCTGACGGTGCGGTTGTTATCCAGTGAGGCGGTGACTCAAAGTCACCGCCTCACTGGCACGGCGCAGGTGCTAGATATAGCGGGGCGAGTGGTTTTGGAACAACATGGACAGTGGGGCGAGTCGTTTGATTTGGTTGTAAAGTCTTTAGAACCGGGCCTGTACACCGTGTATTGGATTGAAGAAGGAGTGCGTGCAATGGGGCGGTTTACCAAAATTTAAAAATCATCGACGCTTGGTTTTTGTCAAGTTGTAAAAACTTGACAACCAATAGATTGGGATAATCGTATAATTTCTTCAACTGTGATTTTTTGAACGCTTTCAGGTACTGCCACAAGCAGTGCCCAGTATTCCCCTTGCCTTTTGCAAACGAATTTTTGAAACAATTTAAATCAATAAAATGATGAAACGGTATTTACATCCGCTACTCCTGCTTAGCTGTTGTTTGTTGACAGCCGCAGGTTTGAATGCCCAATCCCCCGTGGCATCGTATGCCTTTTCGGGCAGCGCAAAAGATCAGTCTGCTTTTGCCAATCACGGCTCGGTCAACGGCGCCACCCTCAGCCAGGACCGCTTTGGCTGGCCCAACAGCGCCTTCTCCTTTGATGGCGTGCAAGGTGGCATCCGCGCCAACAACGCCGCCCATCTAAACTCGGCGAACGCGACCATCAGTTTTTGGGTCAACCCAAGTTCCTTCCCTGCACAAGGCGAAGCCTTCCTGCTTTCCTTTGGCGGTTGGCAGCAACGTTGGAAGATCTCCATGCCAGCACACGGCAAACCCGTTTTTACCACCCACTCGGGCGGTGCTTGCTGTAGCGACATGGATTCAGGTACGCCGTTGACCCTCGGTGCCTGGACGCACGTGGTCATGGTGCACGACGGCGTGAAAGACATTATCTACTTCAACGGGGTACAGGTCAACGAAAAAAATGTGAGTGGGGCCTTGGATGTCACCACCCACCCGTTGGGCATCGGCTACGACCCGATCGACAACGCCAACTACTTCAATGGCGCGCTCGACGAGGTGCAGCTGTTTGATGTAGCCTTGACGGCCCCACAAATTGCCGCATTGTACGCCGCACAAAACACGCCACCAACAGTAGCCCAAGGCAAGGTGGCCGACTACCCATTCAATGGCGACGGCAGCGACGAAACCAGCTTTGGCAACCACGCTGACATCTCAAGCGGTACGCTGACCACCGATCGTTTTGGTTTTGGGAACAGCGCCCTGTTGATGAACGGAACCAGCAGCGAGGTGAGCGCATCGAATGGCGCGCAACTCAATTCTCCTACGACCACCGTTAGTTTTTGGGTGAAAATCAACAGCCTGCCCGGCAACGGTGAAGCCTTCCTGTTCTCTTACGGCGGCTGGCAGGAACGTTGGAAAATCTCCTTGCCTACCCACGCCAAGGTCGTGTGGACCACCAACCACTCGAACGGTATTTCCGACATGGACGCTGGCGGCGGCAACGAATTGCCAGTAGGCGTTTGGAAACACGTCGTGATGGTACACGATGGCACCTCCGACAAAATTTTCATCGACGGAGCCTTGAAAGCCACCAAAGCCGTGGCCGGAACATTGAACCCGACCACCAAACCACTCGGCATCGGCTACAACGCCATTGATGGTGGCAACTGGTTTGATGGTGCCTTGGACGATATTGCCATTTACAATTATGCTCTTTCGGATGCCGAAATCGGCAATCTGTACACGGCAGAATCTACGTTCCCTGGAACGCCCAGTGATTTGGTGGCTGCCTACAGCCTGGACGGAAACGGCACCGATGCCACCCAATTCAGCAATGACGCGGTGCTCGACGCGGCGGCTACGGCTACTACCAACCGCTTTGGCTGGGCTTCCAACGCCTTGAGTGGCTACGCAACTGCCGACAATTCCATTGCCCTGCAATCGGATTTCACAACGGTTAGTTTTTGGGTGAAACCCAATTCCTTCCCCGCCACGGGCGAGGTGTTTTTGTTGTCGAACGGCGGTTGGCAGGAGCGTTGGAAGATTTCCATGCCTGGCCACGGCAAACCCGTTTTCACCACCCACTCTGGTGGAGCTTGTTGCAGTGATTTGGATTCGGGTACTCCGCTGACGGTCGGTACCTGGACCCACGTGACCATGGTACACGATGGCGCGAAGGACATCATCTATTTCAATGGCGTAAAAGTCAACGAAAAGAATGCTGCGGGCGCCCTCGACAAAACCAAACACCCGTTTGGCATCGGCTACGACCCGATTGACAATGGCAGCTTTTTCGACGGTTCACTTGACGATGTGGCCATTTTCAACCGCGCCCTTTCGGCCGGGGAAATTGCCGCTTTGTATGCTTTCCAGAATCAGGCTCCGGTGGTGCCAGGCAATTTGGTGGCTGATTACCAATCCAATGGTAACGCCAACGATGCCACTGGTTACAACAACCATGCAAGTGTTCAGGGAGCGCAACTTTCGACCGACCGTTTTGGAAAATCGAACCAGGCGTATTCGTTCAATGGCGTAAATCAATCTTTGGTGGCGGCCAATTCTCCACAGTTGAATTCGGCCAACACGACCATTAGTTTTTGGATCAATCCAGCTTCTTTCCCGGCTTCAGGCGAAGTGTTTATCCTGTCGAACGGCGGCTGGCAAGAGCGTTGGAAAATTTCGATGCCCGGTCACGGCAAACCGGTGTTCACCACCCACTCCGGCGGTGCATGTTGCAGCGATCTGGACTCTGGCACCCCGCTCACGCTGGGTTCGTGGACACACGTGGTGATGACCCACGATGGCACGAAAGACATTATCTACTTCAACGGCGTGCAGGTCAACGAGAAAAACGCTGCGGGCGCACTCGACGCGACCACGAAACCGTTGGGTATCGGCTTCGACCCGATTGACAACAACTACTATTTCCACGGTTCGCTGGATGAGGTGCAGATTTACAATGTTGCACTGAATGCCACGCAAATCGCGGCTTTGTATGCTGCACAAAACCAACCACCGGCCAATTCCGACACGGAAGCTCCTTGTGCGCCATTGAACCTGACGGCAACGGTCACCTTTACCAACGTACAACTTAACTGGCTTCCGGCCATGGACAACGTGGCAGTGGTGTCGTACAATGTTTACCAGGACGGTGTACAGATTGGCACAACGGCTGATTTGCAGGCATTTATCGCTGGTCTAACACCTTTGACGGACTACGTTTTTGGTGTATCTGCTGTGGATGCAGCGGGCAACGAATCGCTGATCACCACGCTTAAGGTCACTTCCGGGCTGGACGAAACGCCTGATACGGAGGCGCCTACGGTTCCGGCAAACATCGCTGGAACTGCGGCTTCCAACTCGGTTTTGGTTACCTGGGATCCTTCTACCGACAACGTACTGGTGGCTGGTTATGTAATTCTGGTGGACGGTGTGGTGTTCGATACCGTATCGGCGGCAACCCTTTCTGCCTTTATTGGCGGTTTGGACCCCCAAACGCTTTACACGTTTGAGGTGTACGCCTTTGACCCTTCTGGCAACAATTCAGCGCCTGCGGAAGTCACCATCAGCACCACACTGCCCATTGATACCGGCGAACCAGGTATGGTGGCACACTATCCGTTTGACGGCAATGCCAACGATGCCACGCCGTATCAAAACCACGGTGTCATTGGTGGAAATCCGGTGTTTGAGGTGGCCAACCACCCCAACGGTGGTGGACAAAACATCAAATTCGACGGGGTACAGGATTCCGTACTGGTGCCCAATGCTGTGCAATTGATTTCTGATTATACCACGGTTTCGTTCTGGATCCGGGTGGACGATGTGAACATTGCGGACGCGGAAGCCTATGTCATGGACTTTGGCCACTGGAGCGAGCGTTGGAAAATCTCCTTGCCACAACACTTAAAAATTGTGTGGACCACCAACAGCAACAACATCCAATTCCCCGTCTTCATCTCTGACATGGACAGCGGCGACGGCAACGAAATGGTGAAAACCTTCTGGTGGTATGTTACGATGGTACACGATGGCACCAACGACATTATCTACGTCAATGGCGTGCAGACGAACATCAAGCCAACCATCGGCAAACTGAATACTACGGCCCGTCCGCTTTGTTTTGGCAACAACCCGATTGAAGGTGGCCAATATTTCATTGGAGCATTGGACAACGTGAAAATCTACAACAAAGCCCTCACGGCCGGGGAGATTCAGCAGCTTTTCAACACAGGTACCACGGCTACCAAAGAGTTGTTGCCGAATGGTTTGAAAAACCTCGTGTTGTCTGTTTCGCCCAATCCAGCAGTGGATGTGTTGACGGTAAAACACGCGTTCAACGGCAATCAGGCGCTGCAAATCCGCGTGTTCGATGCTTTGGGCAGACAGGTCGACGACCTTCGTTTTGCTAAAAATGAAGTCCCAACTGGGGAGTTTTCACTAAATGTGCATAACTATCCGGTGGGTAATTACACGCTAGACTTCGTGTTGGGCGGTAAGCACCTGGGGGCAGTTCAGTTTAACAAGCAGTAATTGAACTATGATGTATGAACTATGATGTATGAACTATGAACGACTTTCATGTTCATCGTTTTACATCATAGTTCATACTTCATACATCATAGTTATTTAAAAATCATGGCAAAGCGATTTCCAAGTAATCCGATTCTCACAACCAAGGACATTAAACCCAGTCAGCCTGACTTGGTGGTGGAATGCGTGTTGAATCCGGGCGTGTTCCAATTTGAAGGCAAAACCTGGCTCATACTCCGTGTTGCGGAGCGGCCAGCTCAAAAAGAAGGGTTGATTTCTTTCCCGGTACTGCGTGAAGACGGTAGCATGGAAATTCTGGCTTTTGAAAAGAACGACCCTGACCTAAACCTCTCGGATGCCCGGATGGTGGGGTACAAAGACAAAACCTACCTCTCTACCATTTCGCACCTGCGCCTGGTGTGCAGCGATGATGGAATCCATTTTTACGAACCTACGGATTTCCCGACCCAGATTTTTGGCTTGGGTCCACTCGAAACCTTTGGCATCGAAGATTGCCGCGTGAGTTTTTTTGAAAACGCCTACCACCTGACCTACACCCAAGTCTCCGAAAGCGGGGTAGGGGTGGGACTGATGCGTACCCGCGATTGGCAGCATTTCTCCCGCGAGGGTATGATTTTGCCGCCGCACAACAAGGATTGCGCCTTGTTTGAAGAAAAAATTGGAGGCAAATATTACTGCCTGCACCGTCCGTCGGGCATTGCACTCGGCGGCAATTTTATTTGGGTAGCCTCTTCGCCCGATTTGTTGCACTGGGGCCAGCATACCTGCATTTTGCGGACCCGCGAGGGTTGGTGGGACAGTGCCCGTATTGGTGCGGGGGCTGCGCCCATTCGGACTTCGGAAGGATGGCTCGAAATTTATCACGGGGCCGACGCCCAGCACCGGTACTGTCTGGGTGCGGTGCTGTTGGATTTGGACGATCCCACCAAAGTGTTGGCACGTTCGAAAGACCCACTGTTTGAACCCGTTGCCGAATATGAAAAAACCGGATTTTTTGGCAATGTGGTGTTCACCAACGGCCATCTCGTCAATGGCGACGAAATCAAGATGTATTATGGTGCCTCGGATGAGGTGATTTGTGGCGCCACGTTTTCCATCGAAAAAATCTTATCCGACCTACGCACATGAGCGAAATCAAATTCTTCCAATCGCACCCGCTCGGGATGCGTACCCTCCTACTCACCAACCTGATTTATGCGCTGGTGATGCCCATCATCGAGTTGTTCGTCGGGGCGTACATTATGCGCAATTCTGAGGACATCAGTTTGGTGGTCATATTCCAATTGGCGGTGTACACGGGCATTCCCTTGACCTTTATGATCAATGGTTTTTTGCTCAATCACTTCCCGATTGCGCGATTGTATTCACTGGGGATGCTGCTGAGCGGCGTGTCCATGTTCGCCATGATGTCGCTCGATAACCTGGACACCCTGG
>JALHPW010000261.1 GCA_022842255.1 Saprospiraceae bacterium
AAATGGACATTGCATTCAATTGGTTTTTAGGGCAAAATCACCTGAATCAAATCATTTACAACCCTTGTACCGGTGGTTGCTACGACGGTCTGGAAGAAACCCAGGTAAATTTGAACCAGGGCGCCGAGTCCACAGTAAGTTATTTGATGGCCAGATTGGTGCTTGAAAAGGCCTTTTTCCGTCGCTCGTTCCCGTTGGGCCCGGTTGGTTTTGAAATGGATCTGAATACTGCTCGAGCGCCGGAACTGGTAATGGGGTAATCTTTGACGTTTTTTCAACTTTTTCCTACTTCGCGGGTTCCATTTTCGTGGGTGAATCACCTACATTTGCGCACTTTTTTGATAAAAACTACACGAATGGCCTCGACAATATTCGACTTAAAAATGCTCAAGGCGTTTTACGCCAACTTCCCCGCTCGCGTGGACGCCGCGAAAGCCAAACTGAAACGCCCGCTCACCCTTTCTGAAAAAATCCTTTTCGCCCACTTGCATGGGGATAACCCGCTGGCCGACTACAAGCGCGGCGGTGATTATGTGTTTTTTCAGGTAGACCGCGTGGCTATGCAGGACGCTACGGCACAAATGGCCCTCTTGCAATTCATGACCTGTGGTCGTAAAAAAGTAGCTGTCCCCAGTACCGTTCACTGCGATCACTTGATCACGGCAGAAGTGGGCGCAGCGAAAGATATGGTAGTGGCCCTGGACAAAAACAAGGAGGTGTTTGACTTCCTCAGCACTGTTTCGCAGAAATACGGCATAGGTTTTTGGAAACCAGGTGCAGGCATTATTCACCAAATTGTGCTTGAAAACTATGCTTTCCCCGGCGGTATGATGATCGGTACCGACTCGCACACGGTGAATGCGGGTGGTCTCGGCATGGTGGCAATCGGTGTCGGCGGTGCAGACGCGGTCGATGCGATGAGCGGCATGGCTTGGGAACTTCAAATGCCCAAACTCATTGGCGTGAAACTCACCGGCAAACTGCGCGGTTGGGCTTCCCCGAAAGACGTGATTTTGAAAGTAGCCGGTATCCTGACCGTAAAAGGTGGGACTGGAGCTATCGTTGAATATTTTGGCCCCGGTGCACAAAGCATGAGCGCCACGGGTAAAGGCACGATTTGCAACATGGGCGCAGAAATCGGGGCGACCACCTCGACTTTTGGCTACGACAAATCCATGGCGCGCTACCTCAAAGCCACAGGCCGCAGCAAAGTGGCTTCGATGTGCAACAAGGTAGCCGACTACCTCACGGGCGATGCCGAATGCTACGCCAATCCGGAAAAATACTTCGATCAGGTAATTGAAATCGACTTGAGCAAACTCGAGCCACACATCAACGGCCCGTTCACGCCAGATTTGGCTTGGCCGCTTTCGAAGTTCGCAGCAGCCGTGAAAAAGCACAAATACCCTGCGAAACTCGAAGTGGGCCTCATCGGCTCTTGCACCAACTCGAGCTACGAAGACCTTACCCGCGCGGCTTCCATTGCCCGTCAGGCCCGGGAAAAAGGCATCGAAGTGAAGGCAGAGTTCACCATCACGCCCGGTTCGGAGCAAATCCGCTACACAGCTGAGCGCGACGGACTTCTGGGCGAGTTTGAAAAAATCGGTGGTGTGGTGCTGGCCAATGCTTGTGGTCCCTGCATCGGACAATGGGCTCGTCACATCGACGACGCGAAGCGTCCGAACTCGATCATGACCTCCTTCAACCGCAACTTCACCTCGCGCAACGACGGCAACCCGAACACCCACGCTTTTGTGGCTTCGCCGGAAATCGTGACGGCTTTTGCCATTGCAGGTGATTTGACCTTCAACCCGAAAAAAGGCACCCTGACGAATAAAAAAGGCGAGCAAGTAAAACTCGACCCGCCCAAAGGCATCGAACTTCCAAAAGCCGGGTTCGCTGTGGGCGACGCGGGCTACATCGCCCCGGCCAAAGGCGCCATCAAAATCGCCGTTGCAAAAGACAGCCAACGCCTACAATTGCTCAAGCCGTTCAAGCCTATCACCAACGCTGAGTTGACGGATATGCGCGTGCTCATCAAGGCCAAAGGCAAGTGTACCACCGACCATATTTCGATGGCTGGTCCATGGTTGAAATACCGCGGTCACCTCGAAAATATCTCGAACAACTGCTATATCGGTGCTGAAAACGCCTTCAATGGCGAGCGCAACAAAGTGCTGAACATTGAAAAAGGTGAATTCATGGAAGTTCCGGCTTCAGCACGGTACTACCAGAAAAAAGGCATCGGCACCATCATCTTTGGCGAAGAAAACCTCGGCGAAGGCAGTAGCCGCGAACACGCCGCCATGGAGCCTCGTTACCTCGGCGTACGCGCCGTGGTAGTGAAATCCTTTGCGCGTATCCACCAGACCAACCTGAAAAAACAGGGCATGCTGGCGCTCACTTTTGCCAATCCAGCCGACTACGACAAAGTGCGTCAGGACGACAAAGTGAGCATCCTTGGGTTCGACAAATTCGCCCCTGGCAAACCGCTGCAAATTGTGCTCTCGCACTCGGACGGCACCACGGAAAAGTTCGATGTGAACCACACCTACAACGAGCAACAGATCGAGTGGGTGCAAGCGGGTAGCGCTTTGAACAAGATTCGCAAGGATTTTGGGATGAAATAATGGTACACCGGAACGCTGTTCCGGTGCGACACAATCAGCTGAAACGGAGTTTCAGCGCGTCAAAACCCACCGGAACGGAGTTCCGGTGTACTTACTGGCTGCTCGCGCGGAATGTGCGGGCAGCCAGTTTTTTATTGGTGAGAAAGGTTTTGATGACAGAAAGCGCAATAAGGCAACACATTGAAAAGGCAAGCGTTCCCTACCTTTGCCCTCTCAATTTTCAGCCCACCAATCCTTCCATACTTTGAAAGTAAGCATTCGTTTTTCGCTCTTTTTCGTCCTTTCTGTCCTGCTTTTTTCCGCTTGCGGTGATGACAATCGTACGCCACGCCCCAATGTGTCCGACATTAAAGTAGACTTGCAACTCCTTCGTTTTGAACAAGATATCTTCGCTTTGGACACCGCGCAATTGCAAATGGGCATGCAAAGATTGTTGGGGAAGTACCCCGTGATGCTCCCGCTTTTTTGCAACGAAATCATCCATGACCAATCCAATCCGAGCGAGACACCGCGCCAGGCCCTGTATGGCTTTGTCACCGTCCCACAAGTGCGTCATTTGTACGACACTGTGCAGCAGGTGTACGGCGATTTGCGCTGGCTGGAAAAGGACTTGACGCAGATGTTCCGCTATTACAAGTACTATTTTCCGAAAAAACCGGTGCCGCAAGTGGTCACCATGATATCAGAATTTGCCACGGATGCCTTTACTGCGGGCGACAGCCTTTGTGGTATTGGGCTGGATATGTTTTTGGGCGAGACCTACCCAGGTTACGACCCCGACGTGTTCCCGTACTTTATGCGGCGGCAGTTTCAAAAGGACTATATCACGGTGCGTTTGAGCAAAGCCATTGCCCAAAACTGCGCCGATGCGCCACGTGGCCAACGGCTGCTCGACCTAATGCTGCACTACGGTAAACAACTCTACATCAGCGATTGTCTGTTGCCTGACGTGGCCGACAGCCTGAAAATGGGCTATACTCGCAAACAAATGGAAGGCTGCTACGCCAACGAAGCGGAAGTGTGGGCGCGGATGCTCAGTGAAAAAATGCTCTACTCCACCGACTTCGACAAAATCCGCAAACTCGTCACGCCCAGTCCCAACGCTCCCGCTATTTTCCAGGAAGCTCCCGGCGAAATCGGCAACTGGATGGGCCTGCAAATCGTGCGTGCGTACATGAAACGTTATCCCAACACCACGATGGATCAGCTGCTGCAAATGACCGATGCCCAGAAGTTTTTGGAATTGGCTAAGTATAAGCCTAAGCGGGACTAGATGAAGTGATAGGGTGATGAAGTGATTTCAGCCTGCCGCTCTATCACCCTATCACTTCATCACCCCATCACTTCATCACCCTATCATTTCATCACTCACCGCATATCCTTAGCATAAACCCCCAAAGTCCGACGCCCCTGCCATTCATCTTCCCGGAGGTTGAAAATGAGGCCAAAGGACTTGCCCTGCACCTTTTCAAAAGCCTTGCCCAGTCCAAAACCGATGCCGGTCATTTCAATTTTGCTGCCCTCCTGGCGCAGGGAAAGTTTGACGTGATTGTTTTCCAGCAGCCTGCTTTTTCCGGTGTCTGAAACCCCTTCCGCCCAAAAAACCGGGTTGCGGTTGTGCGGACCAAAGGGTTCAAAACGGCGCAACATTTTCCAGAATTCCGGGGTAATCTCGTCGAACCTGATTTTGGTGCAAATATCAATTTGTGGGTCCTCCATTTCCGGGGCAATGCTTTGACTCACCACGGTTTCAAAACGTTCGATAAAGGCCTCCACGTTTTCCAAAGGCAGTTGCATCCCGGCAGCGTGCGCATGACCACCATAGGTGATGAACAGGTCTTCGCATTGTTGCAAGGCCCCGTACAAATCAAAACCCGCCACTGAACGTGCCGATCCGACGGCTTTTCCGTTGCTTTCCGTTAGGATTACGGTGGGCTTGTGAAAGGTCTCTACGATACGGCTGGCCACAATTCCGATGATGCCTTTGTGCCAGTTTGGTTCAAAAAGCACGGTGCTTTTTCGGTTGCTCCAATCGGCCATTTCCTTGAATTTCCGGTGCGCGGCATCGGCCGTGGCGTAGTCCATTTCGCGGCGCTCCTTGTTGCGGGTTACGAGCTGACTGGCATTGTCGAGTGCGCTGTTTTTGTCGGCAGAAAGCAGCAGGCGTACGGCCTCGCGTGCATCAGCCAGTCGCCCGGCTGCATTGATGAGCGGGCCGATGCCAAATACCACATCGGTAATATCGAGAGGCCGCGGTCGATTGATGCGCTCGCAAATGGCCCACAAACCAACCCTGGGCGACCGATTGAGCCGCTGCAAGCCAAAATGCGCAAAGATTCTGTTCTCGCCCGTCATGGGAACAATGTCGCAAGCGGTACTGACCGCCACCAAATCAAGCAGCGAAGCGATTTCTTCGGAAGGTGTATTGTGGTGTAGGGCGAGGGCCTGGGCCAGTTTAAAGGAAATGCCACAACCACTGAGTTCTTTGTAGGGATATGGACAATCCTCGCGTTTGGGGTCGAGACAAGCCACGGCCTCCGGCAAATCCCCTTCGGGCAAGTGGTGGTCGCAAACGATAAAATCAATCCCGTACGACTTGGCGAGTGCAATCGGTTTGTGTCCTTTAATGCCACAATCCATGGCGATGACGAGCGTACAGGCGGTTTCACGGGCATATTCTATTCCTGCCAAGCTCACCCCGTAACCCTCCTTGTCGCGGTCGGGCAGGTAATAATCCAGATTGGAATGCAGGCGTGAAAGAAAGGCATACATCAGGGCCACGCTGGTGGTCCCGTCCACATCGTAGTCGCCGTAAAGCAAAATTCGTTCGTTGTTTTGCAGGGCGGCATCGAGGCGTTCCACGGCCAAATCCATGTCCTTCATCAGGAATGGGTTGTGCGTGTTATTCAGGTCGTGCCGAAAAAAAATGCGGGCCTCCTCGATATTTGTAATGCCGCGTTGAATTAGCAGTCGGCAAAAAAGAAGGGGGATTTTGAGTTCGGCCTGAAGCCGTTCGGCGGCGGCCTCGTCGGTGGGTACTAAATTCCATTGGGCAAGTTTCATTGGTAGAAGCGGATTTTGCGTGTTTTCTACGAAGTTAATAAAACTTGCGCGAATGGCAGTGTTTGAACGAGTACTTTTTGATTTAGCCGACAAATTTACGGCAAAGGTGGCAATGCATCCACCCTCAATTCACACCCTGCCCCAAAAACGCATCGTGTACCTTTGTGCGTCTAATCCACAAATCCCCAATTCAACAAATTACCGACAAGCATGAAATTCGAAGAATACCGCATCGCCACAGAGGTGAAACGAAACCTGGAGGAAATGGGCTTCCGGCGACCCACGGATATACAATACAAGGCCATTCCACCTATTTTGAAAGGGGAAGACGTACTGGCCATTGCCCAAACCGGTACCGGCAAAACAGCGGCTTTTGCCATCCCGATTGTGCATCTATTGCACGACCGCAAGGTGTCGGGCCGCTCCGAAGGCATCAAATGTGTGGTCATGGTGCCTACCCGCGAACTGGCGTTGCAAATTACCGAGGTGTTTGAAAAAATTGGTCGTCACACGCGGGTGAAGACCTTTTGCGTGTTCGGCGGGGTGGAACAGGGGCCGCAAATTGAACGTTTGGAAAAAGGGATTGATATCCTGGTGACCACCCCTGGACGGATGTTCGACTTGGTGAGTCAGGGCCATATCCGATTGGAACGGGTGGAAATCCTGGTGCTCGACGAGGCCGACCACATGCTCGACCTGGGTTTTATTCGCGACATCCGTGACCTGATGCGCTTTGTTCCACGAAAACGGCAAACCCTATTTTTCTCCGCTACCATCAATGAAACCATCAAGGAACTGGCGTATTCATTGGTAACCCGCGCCATCCGAATCCAGATTTCCCCCAAAGACCCGGTAGCCAAAAACATCAACCACTCGGTGGCTTTTGTGGAAATGGACGACAAACGCTATTTCCTCGAACGGCTCATCAACGAAAACCCGGAAAGCAAAATCCTGGTGTTTGTGCGCACCAAAGTCCGCGCCGAACGCGTCATGAAAGCCATGGAACGGGTTGGTATTCAAAGTATTACGATTCACGGCGACAAGGAGCAAAAAGACCGTTTGGCGGTGATGAGCCAATTCAGGAGCGGGGCCGTAAAAATCCTGATTGCCACCGATGTGAGTGCCCGAGGGATTGACATTCCCGATGTGGATTATGTGGTGAACTACGACTTGCCCGATGTGGCCGAGAACTACGTCCACCGCGTTGGCCGAACAGGCCGTGGCGACAAAAAAGGCCTGGCTGTGGCGTTTTGCAGTCCGGAGGAAAAAGAAATGCTGGCAGAAATCGAGGCGTTTCTAGACAACCCGATTCAGGT
>JALHPW010000262.1 GCA_022842255.1 Saprospiraceae bacterium
CTTCCCCCAAGGCATCTTTGCCATTCGAGCAGACCTGTTTGATCAAGCTTTACCACCCACCAATCCCCGGTGCCGTGGTTGCCAAATACATCGCCGTTGTTCGAGGTTGTAAACCCTGCTGCTATGTAACCTCCGTCATTGCTCAAATTGATGCATTGTATCGTTTCTGAGCCAGTACCCCCGAGCGCTTTTTGCCACTCGATGTTGGGTTGGGCATTGGGGGCTGAAATGGAGGCGCCAATAAGAATAAAGGATATTATTGTTCTCATAATCAGTGTTTTAATGAATTAGATATAAAAATTAAATCAAGGGCCAAGGGTTTGAATTAGGAACAAAATATGATTTTTAATGGCAACGAAAGTACACCTTCACCATGCCATATACCTTTTTGAGATTGGAAAATTTATAGAATGCCTCGGCTACACTCCGTTAGCCTTTATAGGGTTGAATACTTTTTAAATTGTAATTCCCGTACCTTTTACCCCAATTTAACCAAAGCACTTTACCAAAAGCCTTAAATGTAAAAAATGAAAAAAACCTCCCTTCTCTCCGCTCTGTTCCTACAGTTGTACTGGTTCAGCGCCCTTTCCGCCCAAACCCTTTCCGTAGACCTCTTGCCCGGCAAAGTCAAAAAGGCACTTCAAAACTATGTGCTAAATGAATCGGGAATCTACACTGGTGGGACTTTTCAAGGCTCGGACAGCCTGCAATGGGGCATTCCAGAGCGACGCAGCGTAGCATCGTTTTATATGAACCGATTTGAGGTGTCTGTGGGTGATTATCAGGAATTTGTAAGAGAAATGGGCAACCCGCAAAGTCATTATGATTCCACGGTTTGGACAAAAGACTACCCATATTCCTACAACGAATCCATGGTTCGGAACTACTTTTGGTATCCTAATTTTTATCCGTATCCCGTTGTCGGTGTTACCTGGGATCAAGCCGTGGAGTATTGCACCTGGAAAACGGAGCAGTTGAACGGGTTGCTAGAAAAAACACCCTACCGGGTTACCATCCGATTGCCAAGCGAGGCTGAATGGGAATACGCTGCCTTGTTTACCGCTCCATCCGGCAGCTCACCAACAAAGGAGGAGCGCATAAAAGACCGGCGCGTCTATCCCTGGGACGGCTTGTTCCTTTTGCGGAAAAACGATGCTGAATTCTATACCAATTGCAACAGCGGCCCCCTAAAAACCATGGACGGTGTGACGGTGATGGAGTTCCCATCCGATGGTTTTTTGTACACCGCCCCGGTAAAATCCTTCCAAGCCAATGATGCCGGCCTGTATCAAATGGCTGGCAATGTGGCCGAATGGACTACCGACAACTACTCCAGCAAAATCGATCGTTACAATAGCTTGCTTGACGAATTGGAAGACGGGCAAAAAGCATCTTACCCAGAGCTTTTGGACAAATTAAGGTCGCTCGTCTCCAACGAACGCTTCAGCAACTATAAAATCACCAAGGGCGGCTCCTGGGTCGATGGGCCTTTTTATATGCAATCAGGGAGTTTTAAAATTCAGGCTCCTGATAGGTCTAGTTGTACTACGGGGTTCAGACCGGTTTTGATTGTTGAGAAAAAATGATGTATTATACCCATTTACACCCGAGGGTGAAATTTGTCAACTTTTAAAAAGTTGACAAATTTTAGTTCGTAAATTCCTGAAAATTCGCAACCGTTACTTGTATTCGATTCACGCAAAGCATTGTTATGTGGAAATGAATACAGTTACCAAAAATAAAGTGAGTTTTATAGCGAGGCGGTGACTTGAAGTCACCGCCTCGCTTTTAACGGTTGCCAATTGAACTCCTGAACTTTCAATTGCCGTCGTACCTTTTGCCCCGATTTCGACCCGACGCCAGTATCCATGACCGAGCTCCAGCAACGCAACGAGGCCTTTCTCGCTTTTCTCGACACCCTGAACCCTGCCCAACGCGAGGCAGTGGATCAGGTGGAAGGCCCTGTGTTGGTGCTAGCCGGTCCAGGCACTGGCAAAACCCACCTGCTCACCGCCCGCATCGGTAATATCCTGCTGCGTACCGATGCCCGTCCACAGAACATCCTCTGCCTCACGTTTACGGATGCCGGCGCCTCGGCCATGCGCCAACGCTTGCTGCAACGCATCGGACCAGAGGCGCAACGAGCACCCATTTTCACTTTTCACGCGTTTTGCAACCGCGTCATCCAGGAAAACGCCGAACATTTCAGCACAGGCAGTCCCGAGCCGGTCAGCGAACTGGAACGGATTGAAATTGTGCGCAACCTATTGGGCAAATTGCCCCCGGAGCACCCCCTGCGCCTGGGTAAAAAGGATGTTTACCAATTTGAAGAACACCTGCGCGACCTGTTTTCAACCATGAAAAAGGAAGGCTGGACACCGGGTTTGGTACTGAAAAGATCGGAGGAATTTTTAAATGGACTGCCCTCCAACCCTACCTACATTTACCAGCGCAACAGCAAAAATTTCAAAAAAGGCGACCCAAAAACCGCTCAAATTGAGGAAGTTCGGGAGAAAATCGAGCGCCTCAAATCCGCCGCCGACCTATACCCCAAGTACCAGTACGCCATGGAGCGCGCGGCGCGTTACGAATACGAGGACATGCTACTTTGGGTAACCCGCGCCTTTGAAAAAAACGAGGCCCTACTCCGCACCTATCAGGAGCGCTACCAGTACATCCTGGTCGATGAGTTCCAGGATACCAATGGCGCCCAATTCCAGTTGCTCAACCTGCTGCTCGATTTTTGGGAAACACCCAATATTTTCATCGTCGGTGACGACGACCAGAGCATCTACGAGTTTCAGGGCGCGCGTTTGCAAAACCTGCACGAATTTCAGGAACGGTACCGCAATGGCTTGAAAACCATTGTATTGGAACAAAACTACCGCTCCGCCCAACCCATCCTCGACGTGGCCAGCCAGGTCATTGGACACAATACGTTGCGAGTGGTCAACCTATTCGAAGGTTCTCTGGAAAAACACCTGCGCGGGCTGCCTGAGTTGAAAGGCGAGGTGCAACTACGGGTGTTCCCCAACCGGCTCCAGGAAACGGCCCACCTCGTGCAACAGATTGAAAACCTGATTGCAAGCGGGGTTTCCCCTTCCGAAATTGCCGTCTTGTATGCCCGGCACCGACAGGCGGAACGGCTGCTGAATTTGCTTGAAAAAAAGGGCATCCCGTACCAGACCAAACGCCCCGTGAATGTGCTGGATTTGCCGCTGGTGCAACACCTTCGGTCATTGCTTTCCTACCTGTTGGAAGAATCCCTGCGGCCATTTTCGGGTGAACACCGACTGTTTCGGTTGTTGCATGCCCCGTTTTGGGGACTTTCGGAGCTTGATTTGGCCAAAATCGCACTGGCCTGCATTACCGAGCGGAGTGAGGAGCCAGAAGACAATTACCTGAAAATCGGTGCACGGTCCAGCAAGAAAAAACACTGGCGCGAAATGCTCAACGATGGGAAGGCGCTGGCACAGATTGGACTATCCGACGCGACCCCATTTTTGCGATTGGGGCAACAATTGAACCACTGGATTTCGGATGCGCAAAACCTGCCGCTACCCCAACTACTTGAACGTTTGTTTGCCCAAACCGGGCTCATCACATGGGCCTTGGAACAGCCCGACAAAGCCTGGTTTTTGCAGGTGCTGCACACCTTTTCGGAATTTGTACGCGGCGAAACAGCCCGTAACCCAAGATTGACGCTCGCCAAATTATTGGGACTCCTGGACAGCATGGACGACAACCTTTTGTCGATGCCCCTGCGCCAATCCATCCAGCAAACCATTGGGATTCAATTACTTACGGCCCATGCTGCCAAGGGACTGGAGTTTGGTCATGTGTTCTTGCTCGATTGTACGGAAGATACCTGGGACAAAAACGCTGGGGGCAACCGGGGCCATTTTTTCCTGCCCGACACACTCACCCGCTCCGGCGAGGAGGATGCATTGGAGGCCCGTCGACGGCTGTTCTATGTGGCCATGACCCGGGCTAAATTTCAGCTGCATATCTCGGTGGCGCAAGCGGACGATGCGGGTAAAGCCCTGACACCGAGTCAGTTTTTGGCTGAATCGGGTTTGCCCAAAGTCGAGCTGGAAGTCCCCTACCCTGTCCTGCTGGATGCCCAGCGCATGCTCCTGCTTGAAGCCCCGCAGCCGGTGGTGACCTTGCCCGAGCCGCTGGTACTGGATTCCTTGCTGGCCGATTTCAGCTTGAGCATCACGGCGCTCAATCGTTACCTGCGTTGTCCGCTGGCCTTTTATTACGAGGATGTGCTCAAAGTGCCCGGTGGAACCAGCGAAGCGGCCGCGTATGGCCTGGCCATGCACGGCACCCTGCAGCAGTTTGTGCTCAAAATGAAAAGTCACCCGAAGTTTGAATGGCCAAACGCGGAGGCTTTGCTCAAGATTTTTGGGCAGGAAATGGAGCGGCAACGGGGTTTCTTTTCAGAGCATGGTTTTACCCAGCGACTTGCCTTGGGCAAGGACAACCTGCGTCGCATCCATGTGGAGCAAGTCCCCTTTTGGCGAAAACGCGCCATTGTGGAGCGCAGGGTAGACCGGGTGGAACTGGATGGCATTCCGCTCACGGGTATTTTGGACAAAATCGAATGGCTGGACGGTGGTCTGCTTCGCATCGTGGATTACAAAACAGGCACACCTGAACCGAAAAAGACCGCGCAACCCAGTGAAAACCAGCCTTTTGGAGGTGATTACTGGCGACAATTGGCGTTTTATCAAATCCTGCTCGATAAGGCACGGCTCTACCCAGAAACCGTGGGTAGGACGGCTATCTCCTGGCTGGAGCCCGACAAACGCGGGGCCTTTCCCATCACGGAAATCAGTTTTGTCCAAGAGGAATTGAGCTTTGTGGAAGGGCTCATCCGTGAGGTGTACGGAAAAATCCAACAGCGGGAATTCCACACCGGTTGCGGGAAAAAAGACTGTGCCTGGTGCCAAATGCAGCGCGAACGAAACACCCCCGATGTGTTGAACCGCGGCGAGGAGGAGGGATTGGATGATGGGGGAGCATAAGCCATTTCAACAATCATCAATCATGTAATCTATTACTCGTCAATCAAAAAAACATTGGTTTCCTTAAGTTTTGCCCCCCGTCCTCTCCCCCCCGAGTGTCATCCCGACCGCAGGGAGGGACCTGCTCAAGCTAAAGCGTAAACACCTGCTTTTTTCATAGCCAGGTCCCTCCCTGCGGTCGGGATGACACTCGGGGAGAGGACGAGGGGGGCATTTTTTTATTCAATGGTTTGGATGAAAAGCGATGCAGACCCCTGCCTCTTTACTGCACGACCAGCTTCAACCAGACCGACTTTGCACCCACGCGCAGTTCAAGAAAAAAGACACCGGACGTCTTCGGCGCTTCCAGCGTCAAAGTGTTTCCTTCGGAAAGCAGGGTCGTCCCGGAAGTCACCGCACGGCCTTGGGCATCGTGCAATCTCCAATCGACTTCTGAGTTTTCAAGACCGATTGTCTGAACAGCAAGTGTACCACCCGGACTGACTGGATTGGGCGATATCGTTGCCACAATCGATGCCTCATGCGGCTCGGTGCTACCGATGATGATGCAGGAATCCTGGGTTTCGTAGGCGCCTATATCCACGGTGCTGAATCGGATTCGGGGTAGGCCGTCTAGGTCAGTGACCAATCCAGCATCGATACTCGCCAGGTTAGAGCCACGGTTCTCCGCAGGAGAGCAGGATTTTAAGCGAAAATCACCCGCTGTTGTGTCTGCAAAATCTGGATAGACGCCAATAAAAATGCTGTCACCTAATGCTTGGTTAGGGTTTCCAATGGTGGCAGGCACAAATTGGTGCATGGTGCAATAATCCAAAAAAAACCATGCTGCCCCAACCAGAATCGGGGTATTGTTGTCGAACAAGTAAGAATCAACCCCTGGTTCCCAAATCACACAATTGTAAAAATTCATTTTGTTGTAATAAACAGCCCCGGGCTGGTTGAAAGAAGTGTACCAACGCTTCCCGTACGGCCGTTCCCCATTCCGAAAAAAAGTACAATTGGTGATTTGGGTAAGCACTTGAGTTTGTTCATCGCCCCCTGCGAAGATGGCGGATCCGTTTCGGGCAAAAACGCAGTTGTTGATACGCGTATTGACCTTGTAGCCGCCCGCGTCGAAGGCAGCGCAGTAAAAATTGGGATTGTCTCTATTGACGTTACCAAAAAACGTACAACTCTCCACCAGCACATTTGCTTCACTCTCCTCATAACAAAGAATGGCCGATGCGAAATAACTGTTTGCCTTATTTTTTACAATTTGGCAATTTTTGATTTCGGCGTTTAATATAGTATTTTGGGCAACCCCTACAAAAAAGGCACCACCGTTCGAATTTTTTGCATCATTTTCCTCGAACAAACAATGTTCTACTCGCAAGTTGAACACCACATCTGGTTGGTCAGAAATTAGACCGTCTATTGAAAATCCGCCTCCTTCTGGTGATATATTTTTCCTGAACGTACAGCTGTCCAATACCAAGGAAGTTGTGTATCCCCCCGGGCTGTGAGGTGAAATAGCAAATCCGCCTCCGGTGCCTCCCAATGCAGTGTTTTGCTCAAAATCGCAATGTCGAAGGAGTAAGGTGGCCCCCATGGTCAACGAGAAAACCACCCCTCCCCCATTCAGGGCAAAGGCATAATTATTTTTGAATTCACAGTTTTCCAGCAAAAACGTGTCACCAATGCTGGTAGGACCTTCCTTGAACAATCCACCGCCTGAATACTCCGCTCGGTTTTGGTCAAAAATGCAATCCCGCAATCTTGGATTAATCAGATGTTCCCCGCCAAAAGGATTTTCGGGGTCGCGAAACCCAACAAATATCCCACCACCGCTTGCTCCTGCGCGATTTTTTTCAAAAAGGCAATTGGAAATCGTCGGCCTAGCGTCGTCCAAGGCGGCATCCCCTAAAAGGAAAATCCCTGCCCCGTACATATCAGATTCAGTTTGGACGGTACCTACAGAGTA
>JALHPW010000263.1:0-956 GCA_022842255.1 Saprospiraceae bacterium
GGGTGTCAAAAGCGCTTTCAAAGCGGACCACCCAATTGCTCAAACCGGGTTCGCCGAAATCTTTTTGGCAATTGGCGTTGAAGTCGCGGAAGATATTGGCCTGGATGTAGCTGGTGAGCACGGTGCAGTTGGCATCGGCCTTGATCAGGTAGGCGTAAGATTCGCCAAATGGACCAATAAATTGCTCGGTGGAACCGGCCACCACTGCCCCGCCCCTTACCGGGACAAGGGCAAAGCCTGCATCTGGCCCGCCACGGCCCACCACTGCTTCACAAACAATTTCCCCATCGACGTCCATCTTGAGCAGCACCACATCATCCAGATTGTTGGCGCTGCTGCGATAACCAGTTGCGAAAAAGTGCAATCCAGAGGATGCCAAGGCAAAAAAGTTGTCGCTGGGGAAAAGTTTTTGCCAAATGGGAACAGGGTTGCCATTCCCATTGATTTTTAACAAAAACCCTTGGTCTGTCTGGCTGTCCGCATTGGTGTTGCCGGTAAGCACGAAAAAGCCGTCGGAGGTACGAATCACCGAGTAAGCTTCATCGTCTTGGGCATTGCCTAAGGAGCCTTGTAGGGAGTAGTTGTTGTCCCATACCAGACCTCCGTTGGCATTGATACGTAAGGCGAGTACGTCTTTGTCATCGAGCGCCCCAATCGTGGCTTTCGATTCGCCTGCAATCATAAAATCGCCATTTGGGATGGCCACAATAGAGTTTCCACGATGCCGAAATTCAGCTGGTCCGTAAGTGTTAGACCAAACCAATCCGCCATTCGCGTCGGTTTTCAGGGCAAAAACATTTTCAAAATCGTCATCTTGGCTCCAAAAGCCAGTCAACAGCAAACTTCCGTCCGCTAGTTCAACCATGGCACGGGCTTCATCATCAAAATTTCCGCCAAAAGTTTTGCTCCAGATTTTATCGCCATAGGCATCCGTTTTGAGCAAAAATATGTCCCGG
>JALHPW010000263.1:966-6990 GCA_022842255.1 Saprospiraceae bacterium
CCGGCGCAAGGGCCCGTTGTCGTCCGCGTCAATATAGCCTGCAATCGCATACCCGGAATCGACGGTGCTGACCACGGCAAATGCTTCTGCCCTTGACACTGCGCCACCCGCTGCGATTACCTTACTCCATTGCTGTTTACCGTCTACATCTGTCTTTATCAGGAAAATGCGGCTATTGCCATTGTAGTAGCCAGCCAAGATAAACCCGCCATCAGCCGTGGGCGCAAGACTTCGCACGGCATCCAATCCGCTGCCGCCATATATACGTTCCCAACCCTGTCCGTTTGCTTGGGCAACAGACAGTAGGAATAGGGTGAGTATGTACAGGTACTTTTGCATGATGGATAGGATTACTGGTCGGAGGAAATTTCTTTCGACAGTACAAAAGTGCGGGGAAGGAGCCGGGGGTGTAAAGACAAAAATTTGCATTTGTTGAATTGTTTTTTATAGTTTACTATCCGGTTTTTTGAACATAAATTCCAAAAAAAATTTCAAATTGAAGGAATTTTAGGATTTTTGTGCGCAAAATAGTCGCTAAACTCAAAGGCCTGTTAAGTGTTTTGTTGAACAGATAACTTTAAAAAAAGATGCAAAAAAGCGTTTTGACCGAAATCGTACGGGCCCTTGACAAGAAGGAGGTTCGCGAGCTCAACAAGTGGCTACATTCCCCTGCCCACAATCAACGGCAAGATGTAATTCGCCTGTTCGATTTTTTGGTGAAAAATCTGCCTAATGGCGACGAAGCAGCCGAAAAATCAAAAGCCTGGAAGGCCGTTTTCCCTTCCCAGCCCTATGATGATGCCTATATGCGCCAGGTGATGTACTTCCTTTTGAAGGCTATTGAGGAGTATTTGGTATTTGAGGATATTTCCAACGATAAGGTTCAATACCAGCTTTCGTTATCGCGTATTTATCGAGAGCGCAAACTTGAAAAAGCCTATCGACAAGCTTATCGCATCGGTCGAGAAAACTTGGAAAACCAGCCACTTCGGGACAATTATTATCTGAGGAACAAATTCCTCTTTGAGCAAGATTATGGCCAATTGACCAATGTAGTACAAAACGCGTCAGCAAACCTCCAGGAAACCGCCGATGCTTTGGAAAAATGGTTTTTGGCTGAAAAACTCCATATCGCCTATGCCATGTTGGCGCACCGGTCGGTTTACAAAACCGCTACCTATAATGACGGGATGTTGAGCGAAATACTAAGGTATTGCGAAGATAAAACCTTATTAGAAGAGCCCGCCATTGCCGTGTACTATTATGCTTATCAAGCACTTACCAATCCTACCGAGGAATCTTTCTTTGACAAATTGGAAAGTCTAATTCACCACCAGGAAGGCCGTTTTACACTGTCTGAATTTAGAACATTGTATGTGGCGGCTATCAACTATTGCGTTCCTAAAATCAACCAAGGCCGCTTGGAGTTTTCTCGAAGGGCCTTTGATTTGTACAGAAAGGGGCTGGAATCCCGGGTTCTTTTGGAAAACGGGGTGGTTTCTCGATATACCTTTGGAAATGCAGTAGGGGCTGCGTTGCGGAACAAGGAATTTGGTTGGGCTGAAAAATTTATTGAGGATTTCCAGCACCATCTGGATGAAAAAGAACGCAACAGCATCGTCAACTTCAATCAATCAAGGGTCTTTTTTGAAAAAGGCGAGTATGCACAGGCGCAGCGTTTGTTGATGCAGTTCGAATATGATGACGTGCACCTGAACATCATTGCCAAAACCATGCTCCTGAAAATCTACTTCGAAACAGACGAGTTCGACGCCTTTGAATCGCTGCTCGAGAGTTTGCGCACCTACCTACAACGCAAGGCCGCCCTCGACGCCACCCGGAAAACCTCCTACAAAAACATGATCAGCCTGATGAAAAAGCTCCTGCAGCTCAACATTTTCTCCAAGGCACAAAAAGACAATTTTCGCGAACTGGTACAAAAAACCAATCCCCTCGCCGAAAGGGATTGGTTTTTGAAACAACTCGAACGACGGTAAGGGCTTCAGGCCACCTTTACATCTCCGCCCACATCCGAATCAAATTGCTGTACACCTGCAAAAGCAGCAGGTTTTCTTGTCCTTGCGGATTGTTTTTTTCCACCGCCGCCTGCGCTGTTTTGAGGTGGAACAACATTTCGCGCTTTTGGGCATCGCGGATGGCACATTGCATCCAGGTCACAGCGGCCAAACGCACCCCGGAGCTTACGGGCAACACCCCATGCACTTGCGTGGTGGGGTATATGATGGCATCGCCCCGGTTTAGTTTGTAGCGTTGTTCGGTTCCGGATGGGGTATGGATGGCCAGTTCGCCCCCTTCATACGTGTCGGGCGCAGCCAAAAAAATCGTCATGCCCACATCTGTACGGATGGCCCCAACTTGTGGGTCGCCCATAATCGGGCCGTCCACATGCATCCCGTAGTGCATGCCCGGTTCGTATTTGCTGATGATGGGCGGGAGGATGCGTGTGGGCAGTAGGGCGGCTTGGATCAGCGGGCTTTGCGCGATGGCGTTCATCACGAGTGCGTCGATTTGTTGCTTTTCCAGGCTGCCGGTTTTGGGCAGTTGCAGGTTTCGTTTTACAGATTTAGCCGCATCGGTGGCCGTGGCGGTGCCATCTTCGAACTGGGCCACCGTCAGCAAGCGGTCAATCATATCCAGTTCCATCGGTTTGAGCAAACCGGGCACCGTGAGGTAAGTAGATGGGAGACTCATCATTTTCTTGTTTGAAAGAGAAGTGTTACCCTTTTTTGCACCGGATGCCCATTTCACGTTCGAAGCGCATGGCTACCGAATCTTTCAGGTTGGGATTGGGCAGGCAATAAAAGTTTTCCAAAACATCTGCGTGTTGTTCCCCAATGCCATCCAGGTTGGACAGCAGGTTATAGTTGCAGTAAAGGGTGTGCAATTGGGTCAACCCTTCCAGCGGCTTCAGCGAGTCAATCTGGTTTACATTGCAGTAAAGCTCTTTCAAATCCGTCAAGGTTTCAATTCCTTCCAAGGAGGTAAGCTCGTTATTGTACACAAAAAGGGAGCGCAGGTTTTTAAAGTTCGCCACTTCCCGGATATGGGTGAGCTTGTGGAAAGTGACTACCACTACTTCCGCATTGGGTAGACCGACCAAACCCGACATATCTTCCAGTTCAAACGTCATATTGGGATAAGGAGCTCTTGGCCCTGCAAACCGGTGGTTGGGAGAGTTGAAAATGGCCATCAGCATTTCTTCGCCCAAGGGCTCGGTGCTACTGCGGCGTATGGCGACTTCATTGAATGCTTGTTTCCAGGCATCGCTGAGTTGGTTCCACCAAGTAGTGGCCAAGGCAATTTGGGCTTCGGAACGGAGGGTAGCATTGGGCGATTCCATGATAGAGGAAGATTTATTTTTCAAGAATTTTGATTTTCAATCATAAAATCGGGTCAGCGGGCTCCCAATTCTGAAACCCGCCAACCTCGATAAGCATTTTGTTAGCTATGCGATGGGAAAATCCCATACAAGCAGATAACATGGTTCAAGCCAAGATATGGCTGCTGAATGCTGACTGGCGCATTGGAGCCAGTCACCCCGGTAGGTTGTTCGGTTACGCCTGCAAGCGCGCCATTTACGCCGGTAGCATAGCTGTTGGTTCCAGCGAGGATGCTTCCTGGACCTTCGTCTGTGTTGGGGGCTGCTGTGGTGGCAGTCAGGGAAGCTACTGTAGCGTGGCTGTGCATTGCCAGGTTTGAAACATTGAGCGTCACAGCCTGTACGCCCGCTTTTTGGCCCAGAACATAGTTAGAGCGCCCTGCGCCTTGGCCCGCACCAATCCCTACCCTGCCCTGAAAATCAGGCAAGGCAAAAGTTGTGGTGCCATTCCCCCCGTAGGTGGTACCAAGCAGGGCGAAAAGGGCTTGGTTTTGCGCTATCGGTAAAATTTGCCCATTGCAGAATGCCCAGTATTTTGGGGCAAAGTCAGCTGCAAAAAGCATGATGGTTGCCATTGTACCTTCCATATTGATGGATTTTTTTTTGTGAAAAATTGAGTTTACCAAGTAGTGCTACGGGCGGGATGGATAAACCCCGAACATACAAATCACAAAATTGACGCACTCATAAGGTTGCATGATGGAGAAGGGTTGCGAGCCACCCTGAATGCCTACCGTCGCGCTAAAACCGCCATAGTTGACGGAAGGAGTGGTTCCGGCTGTAGCGTAAGTATCCGCTGTAGGGGTTGCCAGGATATGGCCATTTGCATCTGAAAGACTTGCAGCTGTGGTGCTCAAGGGAATCGAAACGGCACCAGCGGTATGGGTGTGTGCTGCCATTTGGGCGGTGGTCATAGTTTGCGTCTCAGCCCCCCCAACCTCTCCCAAGACATAGGAGCTAAGCCCGGGTCCATCGCCTGCGCCAATTGGTACGCGTCCCTGGAGGTCAGGAAGACCAAATGTGACCCTGCCATCTCCGCCATAGTTTGTGCCCAAAAGGGAAAAAAGGGCTGTGTTCTGGGAAATGGGTATCAACTGCCCAGCGCAAAATGCCCAGTTTCGGGGTGCGAAGTTGCCCCCAAACATCATAATGGTTGCTATTGTACCTTCCATATTGATTTAAATTTGTTTCAAAAGTGAATGTGTTACGAAAATCTGGTGTAGGCTTATGACCTTGAAGGGTAGATGCCTTCCACGCAAATGACGTAGTTGATTGCCTGGAACGATTGTACGATTGGAATGGGCAGGCTGCTGCCAGCTACTCCCAAGGCCACATTTGCGCCTGCCAGACTGGTGCCGGTACCGGCATTGGCTGGGGCGTAAAGTGGGGTTGGGGTAGTTGCCAAGGTATGCGATGGGTTTTTGCTCCCATCCGCATTGGCTGAACTGGTTCCAACCGAAGCGGACATGGTGTGCGAGTGGGCTGGCAAATTGGCCTGGGTCAGGGTCACGCTTTCGGTTCCGGCCCGTTGCCCAAGGGCAATGGGCGTTAATCCAGCACCAGTGCCCGTACCGACCGGGATCCGCCCTCGTAAATCAGGCAAGGCGAAAGTGCTGATCCCATCGCCACCATAAGTAGTGCCAATCAGGGAAAAAAGTGCGTCATTTTGACTGATGTCCAATAAGGACCCATCGCAGTACATCCACGCTCGTGGAGCAAAGTTCCCTGCGAAAATCATAATGGTCGCTAATGTACCTTCCATAATATCAAGGATTGTTTAGTGGTGAAAAATATGTGTGAGGGGCAGCCTGCAATGAAGGGGCGGGCTGCGGAAGAGCATGCACGGTAAAAGCCAATGGAATTAAAAATGGAGGGGGCTCGATATTACATCGGGCCTCCCTGTGTATTCTTCCTACCGTAATTATTTTTTCCCGACTGGCTGGGCGCCAGCACGATTGATCAGGTTCTGCTGAATGGACCAGGCAAAATCCAGCTGGACGGTATTGTTGAAATACGGGTCGTTTAAGCTGATATACTGGTCGGCAGTATAGGTAGAGGGTCCGTACACTGCCAGGGAATGGCAGCTCATACAGTTGGTTTGTACGCCCCACATATAGTTGGGGTTGAGTTTGTTCTGCCCAGGCTGACTGAGTTGTCCCAAGCCCGGTTCGAGATAGGGGTTGTACCCAATCATGGCAGCTACGCCTGTGTTTGTACCACCATAGATAGGCTGATTGGGGCGTACCATGGCATAGGCCGTCGAAACGGCGTAGTGGCTGGCGGCGCCTACCAATTGTTTTGGGCGAAGGCTGGCGGCCACTTTATCGCTTGGGAATAGTGGGTTTTCGGGATCGGCGGTCCAGAAAAAGGTCTGCCAGGTCCAGTTGGATATTTCTTTGGTGCCCACGTGCATGGCCACCAGAAGGGCCAGGTCTCCAGCCTGTGCGTTGATTCCTTGGGAACTTTGCTGTTGGTTGATATAGGCTGCAGCTGCGGCGTCGATTTTAAAGTAGATAAAATCGCTTAGGTTGCAAGTAGCGGCCTGGATCTGTGCTGGGGTAGGATTTGCTCCCTGCGTCGGCACAATTTTTTTGCCAGCAGGTTGGCCATTTTTGGTGTCCACA
>JALHPW010000264.1 GCA_022842255.1 Saprospiraceae bacterium
GAGCAGCACCTCAAAAGATCGGTCGATGCGCTTGTCAATGTCGGGAAGGCCCTCCGTGCCTAACCGCTCCCATTGGATGAGGGCATCCTCGCCAATCTGCTCGGCCCGTAGCTCGTAAATTTCCCGAAAACGGGATTGGTAAAAGCGCTCCACATAGTCGCTGTACTTGGCAACCTCGTGTTCGTCTTCCACCCGCCTGCGCAAACTCCTGAAAAACAAAGCTTTAACTTGCTCTGTAAGCGTGTCGGGGTCAAAATCAAGCGCATAAACGGGCTCGTAGCGCCGTTCCTCCACGCGTTGCTTGCCTTCAAAATGAAAGCCGCAGTGGTGACAAAACACGGAAGCCAAGGGACTTTGCTCGTGGCAAGCGGGACAAGGCTTCATTCGTTCCGCAATTTTGTCGCCACAGCGATTGCAAAACTTTGAGCCCGGGATGATGTCGGCAGCGCAGTTGGGACAAAGATTCATACCTGTTTGTGGATTTGGTGAACCATAACATGGGTAGTTCCAACTGCAAAGATAAAACTAATTGTGTTTTAATTCGGGTTTTTGTAAAACATTTTTTAGGGGTTTCTGCCACGCCGCTATGGCGCAATTATAGGATTGTAATTATTTCACGCAAAGCCGCAACGACGCAACGTTTGGGTAGTGGATGCTGACGCGTTGCGTCGTAGCGTCGTTGCGTGAAATAAAACCCCTCACTTCAACAAACCAGGAAACTGCGCTTTCATCCGATTAAGCCGTGGAATGGACACGTTTCTAACATATCCTTGGTCTGGATGCAACTTTTCGTAGTTCTGGTGATAAGCTTCGGCCATATAAAAAACCTTGAATGGCTCAATGATGACCGCAATGGGCTTTGCATACTTTCCGGATTCGTTGAGTTGTTTTTTGTACGCTTCTGCAAGCGCCTTTTCGGTTTCATTTCGGTAAAAAATAACCGAGCGGTACGAATCGCCGTGGTCTGGTCCCTGACCTTCTACCTGAGTAGGATCCTGGGAAGCGAAATAAACCTCCAATAAGGTTTGATAAGAAATGATTTGTGGGTCGTACAACACCCGGACAGTCTCGGTATGCCCGGTAGTGTGCGAGCAGACTTCTTCATAGGTCGGATTTTTGGTGCGGCCCCCAGAATAACCCGACTCCGCTTCTTTGACCCCTTTGAGGCTTTCAAAAATGGCTTCCACGCACCAAAAGCAACCGGAAGCGAAAATAGCGGTGTCAAGTTGACCATACACGGTTGGATCGGGTTGGGCATGGGCAATGACGTTGCTTTCAGCGGGTTTTCCAGAAAAGGCGTTGCAAGAGCTTAGCAGCGCTGTGGCTGCAAAAAAGGAGAAAATCAATTTTTTAGACATGGTGTGATTGTGTTTTTTGCTGAAACGTGTGAAACTTGTCAAACACTTAAAAAGCAGCATCGTTTAGTATTCACTTGTTTTCGTGCGGACAATCTCCTGGCTAAAATGGGCTATTTGGATGGCGCACCACCATGTTCATACTTATCCCAAATATCCGGACGACGGCTGCGGGTGCGTTCGATACTTTGTTCGTGCCGCCATTCCCCAATGTTTTTTTCATGCCCGGACAAGAGCACCTCTGGCACCTTCATACCCTCCCATTCCGCTGGACGGGTATACACCGGCGGCGCCAACAAATCGTCCTGAAAACTGTCAAAAAGCGCTGAAGTCTCGTCGTTCAACACACCCGGAATCAATCGGCCCACGGAATCCACGATTACCGCAGCCGCCAATTCACCGCCCGACAAAACATAATCACCAATGCTGATTTCCAGGGTCACATATTTTTCCCGAATCCGCTCGTCGATGCCCTTGTAGTGGCCGCAAATCACGAGCAGGTTTTCCTTCATACTCAATTGGTTGCAAAGACTTTGGTCGAGTCGTTGTCCGTCCGGACTGGTGTAAATGATGGCATCGTAACTGCGTTCAGACTGAAGTTTTTCGATACAGGCAGCCAAAGGTTCAGGTTTCATCACCATACCTGCCCCGCCACCAAACTGGTAGTCATCCACCTGCCGGTGTTTGCCAATGCCAAATTCGCGCAAATCGTGCAATTGCACCTCCAGCAGGCCCTTGTCCTTGGCGCGTTGCATGATGGAATGGTTGAGCGGACTTTCCAGAAGCTCTGGCAGCACTGAAATAATATCAAATCGCATAGTGGCGCGAAGGTCGGTAAATTTGGCAAGCTGCCCGACAGCACTACGGCGGGTATTTTTCAGAAACCACCAAAAAAATGCGCCCCTTCCCGCAAAAACGAGAAGGGGCGCGAATCACTAAACCCTAAACTCTAAACAAACTCAGGTTTAGTTAAAAATGTACCGGATACCAAATTGAGCAACCCAAACGTCAAACTGGGTTTTGCTTTTCACGAACGAGTCGCGAATCAATTGTGGTTCGCCATTGATGGTCTGTGTAGCCATACGGAACTGCGGAATGCCATCGGCCGTGGTACCGGCAGAAGACAATGGGCGGTCGGTCACAAAGTTGTTGCCCAAGCCCCATTCGCTGTTGATCAGGTTGGCAGCGTTGAGGATGTCAGCGCGAAGCTGGATGGTGTTGCGCTTGCCACCGATTTTGAGGTAGAATTCCTGGGTGACAGAAACATCAAAACGGTGCAAGATTGGGAACAACACGCCATTGCGCTCCGCATACTGACCACGACGTCCGCTCAGGTAATCATCCTGCTCGATGAACGCCTCGAAAGCAGTTACTTGGTCGGCAGCAGTGAAAACCTTGGTCTGGGTTGCTCCAGCAGCGTCCTTGTACGTAACGGTCAGGTCGCGGAAGTTCAACTCGCTGGCATTGTTTGGCACATAAATCAGGTCGTTGTTGCTTACACGGTCGCCATTCATGTCGCCGGCATAAGCGTAAGAGAAACGAGCCGAGTTGATGTTGCCGTTAAAGCCGCGGCGTTCGCCCACATAGCCAAGGGTGATAGCCGTTGCGCCACCAAAATCGCCACCATATTCAAAACGGTAGCCCAACAGACCAACGGTACGGCCAGGAGCATCTTGATCGGCAAAAGCCAGGTCGAGATCGTTGTTGCCACGAACCGAGCGAGCACCTGTCCACGAACCTGCTGCGATAGAACCAGCACTCATCAGGTCTTTAGCTTGGCTGAAGGTGTGAGCCACCATACCGTAAAGGCCTTTTTTATTCGGGTATTCCAGCTTAATAGTAGCAGCGCGGTACCAACCAGCGTTGGTGGTGGTCATCACGGCTGCACGCGAAACGTTGTCGTTGATACGAACACCCGCATCGTTGCCCGCGTAGCGTGGACGGTTGTCCGGGCCAGCAAAGTTGCTGATTGGGTCTTCGAGGTTTGCATCAAAGTACTTCACCGCATTTACGTTGCGGTTGTACATGAGTTCAAGCGATGCAATCAGACCGTAAGGCAGTTTCTGGTCGATACCCAGGTTGTTTTTCCAAACCTGTGGGAAACGGTAAGAAGCGTCCGTAGCAGCGATGTCAAACGTAGAAGGCAAGGTTGGAACGTCAGGGATAAAGGTGCTTGGGTCGGCGGTAAATTTGTGTTTTACCGTATTTGCACCCGTAACATCAATAAAGCCAGTGAGCACACCGTTGTTGCCGATGGTGTTAGACACCCATACATACGGTGGGCGGCCCGTGAAAATACCCAAACCACCACGAACCTGGGTCTTTTTGTTGCCAAAAACGTCCCAGTTGAAACCTGCGCGAGGCTCCCACAACACTTTGGCATCTGGGAGCTTACCCGTTTTTACCTGGTAGCCACGGTTGCCATTTTCGTCCACATAATCTTGTCCGTCAACAGTAGCATTGGAGATGCCAGTATCTTCAAAGGCAATGATGCCCGCGCGGATGCCGTAGGTGATTTTCAAACGTTTGGAGGCCTGAAACTCATCCTGTGCATACACATCGTACTTGTTCACTTTCAAGGTCTGGAGTGGTTCAGCAGCGCCAGGCAATGCAGAGTAGCGGTACTGGAAGCGGTTGTAGCGAATGGCAGAGGTGTCAACGTTAGGGTTCAAAAGACCAAACTCGGAAGCTGCGTAAAACTGTGCAAGCGAGTCGAATACATACACCCCATTCGAAGCTGGGAAGAACAGGTTGTCAGATTTGTAACCTTCGTAGTTCACCCCAAACGTGTAGGTGTGGCGGTCGCGGTAAACCGAAACGTTGTCGGTAAAGTGCAGTGTACCGTAGCTCAGTTTGTTGTCAGGCGTGAAGGGGTCAAAACCTACTGAAATATAGGTCGAGTTGTCCTTCAAAATATCGATCGTGGGGAAAAGAGCTCCTTTGTACTGGCGGTCTTCGTCCTGGAAGTCGTACCCTGCGCTGAACGTGTTGTGGACGTTATTGCGGATTTGGGTGTTCAATTCTGCTACAAAAGAGCGCGTGTTGTCGCCAATTAGGTAACCAGCATTCTGGTACGACATGGCCGTAACGAGTGTACGACGGTTGCCGGCACCTGCAGAGTTACTGTTGCTGATCAACTGGTCGGAAACAGAGTTGTGGTGCGTGTAGCGGAGTGTCAATTTGTTTTTATCGTTGACATTCCAGTCCAAACGAACCAGGAATTTATCGCTTTCGGTCAAGTTGTCGTAATCTTCGTAGGGACCGGTTTCGTAACGATACTTTTCGCGGAGGTAGGTGCTCAAGGCATCCAGGTCGCTGGCAAGTACGCGGGTTACGTTGGGGCCTCCGTCGTCCAATGGGCTACCGTCTGCTACCCAAGTGGTGGCCGGAGTGGTCTGGCGTTGGCTTTCGTAGTTGGCGAAAAAGAAGAGTTTGTTTTTGATGATTGGACCACCAAAACTTACACCAAATACTTTTTCGTCGAATGCGCCGATGTTTGGCTTTGCATCACCGATTTTGGTGCCGTTGAAAAGGCCGGAATCATCGCTTTTGCGGAAGTTGAAAAACGCAGAGCCAAAGAATTCGTTTTTACCAGAACGGGTCACCGCGTTCAAGCCGGTGCCCACAAAACCTGTTTGGCGCACGTCAAACGGTGCAACGTTTACCTGCAATTCCTCAATAGCATCCAGTGAAATAGCGGTAGAGCCTGTACGGCCACCTGCTTGTGCATCGGTACCCAGACCAAAACCATTGTTGAACACCGAACCGTCGATGGTAAAGTTGTTCATACGGCTATCCTGCGCACCGAATGAGTTGCCGTTCCCGTTAGGATTGTACTTGGTGACGCTGTTGATGGAGCGTGCACCCGTAACTGGGATAGTTGACAACTGTTTGCGGTCGAAAGTGGTGGCAGCACCCGTACGGTCGGAACTGAAAATATCGTTCCGATTGGCGGTTACCGTTACCTCTTCCAAGACGGTGCCGCTTTCTTGCACCTGGAAATCTACGTTGGCTGCCGTACCCAAGCTGGCATAAATGTCGTTCTGGGTCATGGATTCATAGCCAGTGTAGCTTACCACCACCGAGTACGGTCCGCCGACACGCACCGCAGGGAGCGTATAGCGCCCCGAAGCGTTGGTGGCGGTTCCATACCGGGTATTGGTAGGGGTGTGGGTAGCGACCACGGTTGCGCCAATCAGAGGCTCCCCGCTTTTATCGGTCACGATGCCCGAAATGGTAGACGTAGTCACCTGGGCAAAAAGGCTTGTCCCACACAGCATCAAGGCAATGATAAGCATCGACTTGCTTGTGAGGAACCGTTTAGTAAAGTGGTTCATACTAAATAGAAAGGATTGGTGAAAAGGAAAAAATTCCGACGGCGAAAGTACACCGCCAATGTAAACTTCAGGTGAAGTTTTGCCAGAAAACGCCAAATCTCTTCGGATTGGGCGGGCCGATTCTTGTACAATTGCCTACTTTTGGGCCGCTTTTCTTACAAAGCTGTTTTTGAGCCCAAGACAATCAGGACGTTCCATATTTTACCATTTCCCCAAGCGTTCCGAGGTCAAGCGTGCAAAATCCAAAGTCAAAATTTTTAAAACATGAAAAAAACACTCCTAGCCCTGGCGCTCCTGCTCGGAATCTTTTCCACAGGCCGCACCCAAGTTATCATCACGGAAATCATGTACAATCCGCCTGAAAGCGGCAATGATTCCTTGGAATACTTTGAATTGCACAACTTCATCAATTTCCCCACCGACATTTCAGGGTGGAATTTTACGCAAGGGATTACCTACACTTTCCCGGCCGGGACGGTTATGCCTCCAGGCGGATATATTGTGCTCGCTAAAAATGCCAACGCGTTCCAGACCGTATTTGGGTTTGCGCCTACCTTCGTGTGGGCAACCAACGACGCTTTGACCAACTCTGGAGAAGACATTGAACTCCGGGATGCCGCTGGCAACGTCAAGGATTATGTTGATTATCTGAACGTATTGCCTTGGCCAGCCGAAGGTGCCGGCCTCGGACCCTCCATCGTACTCTGTGATTTTAATGCGGATAACAGCCTTCCGGGTAGCTGGCAGGCCGCTTCTACCGGCACCGGTGTGATTGTCAATGGCAATGAGGTAAAAGGCAACCCCGGAGCTGCTTCCGGTTGCACTACCATCAATGAAATTACGGCTGTGGACGACAACATGGTGGCACCAACCGGACAAACCACACTCTTTAATGTACAGGGCAATGATTTGATTATCAACGCACTCACTACGTTTATCATCCTTACACCTCCTACTCAAGGCAGCGCAACCATTTCTGGTGGCGCCATTTCCTATTTGCCAAACCCCGGCTATTGTGGCCCTGACCAATTGGAGTACGAGATTTGCGACAACAATGGTTGCGACCAGGCCATCGTAAGCATCAATGTGAAATGTTACCCACAACGCACCATCGGATTGATGACCAGCGAAGGTGCCAACGGTGTGGCAGATTCCCTTACTGCTAGTTGCCAACTTCAGGGCACGGTCTATGGTGTGAACCTCCGTCCAATCAACAACAACGAACCATCCCTGCTCTTTACCATCATTGACAACAATGGCGATGGCATTGCGGTCTCCACCTTGGG
>JALHPW010000265.1 GCA_022842255.1 Saprospiraceae bacterium
AGCCGCCTTGGCAGCTTTTTCTGCGGCCACTTCTTCCGCCGTACGGCGAGTGCGTTTTGGCTTTTCTGGTGCAGCAGCCTTTTTAGGTGCGGTACCTGCTTTGGCGGTACGCGCGGCACGAGCCTTGGCCATTACTTCGGCGCGGGAAAGTTTGGGCGCAGCAGCCTTGGCGGCTTTTTCTGCGGCTACCTCTGCGCTGCTGCGACGGGTGCGTTTGGCCGTTCCTTCGCTTGCGGCGGTTGCCACAGCTTTCACCACCTTAACTTTTGGAGCAGCAGCGGCTTTCTTTGCACCTGGTTTAGGTCCACGTTTTTTGGGTTCAGCGGCGACTGCTACGTTTGGTGTAGCTGGCTTATCCGCTTTTTCGGCAGCACGACGAGCTTGCTGAGCGGCCTTGATTTTGGCCTTATGCGCTTCGCTCATCACGCGCCTAGGTTTCGCGCCTGCTTCTAATGAAACATTTGCAAGCGGCGCAATTTTCTGCTTTCTGCTTGTTGTTCCTTTAGACTTGGGTGCATCATTTTTTTTGCCCTCCGAAGATTTTTCTGATTTGCCTTCTGCTACAATTTTAACGTGCGCCAAGTGGTGTTTGCTGTGCCAAGCATAGAGCGCAATGGCTTCGCGGAGCGAAACGGTGCGTTTGCTGGCGGGGTGGTAGTAGCCGCGGTCGAGGTCGTCGTCAGAAAGCGACATCAAAAAATCTACCCAGCGGTCATGAAGTGCGGCGAGCAGTTTGATAGAGGTTTTGGCTGTACCGTGTTTTGCATCTTCGGTCTCGGCCCAGAGTTGCTCTTCGTATGGTTTGATAATGGGCGCCGTTTCGGTGGCTGCAAGTTTGAAGCGCACGTAGGCGTTCATATGGCTGTCTGCAAGGTGGTGGATAACCTGACGGGCCGTCCAACCTCCTGCGCGATAGGACTTATCCAATGCGCCGTCGCGGAGTTTTTTGAGCGTTTTTTTAAGGTCCTTTGGCAAACGCGCAATCGTTTTGATGTGTTTACGCGTTTCGTCGAGGGAGTAATTTTTACCGTATTCAAATTTGCCAATGGGGTATCGGCGATCGGTGACTTCTTTCATAGAATTGAATTTATTGTATACTGCTGTTTATTAAGATGGGTATGGCTATGACATTTCAACAACCATATTCCTCTTGGATTTACTACGATCTAAACGGTATCTTTCCAGCGCCACAAATAACGACAGGCCACCGTTCGCCACGGTCGCCAGGGCTCTGAGAGTTCAACCATTTTTATTTTCAATAAGCGGGGATTTTGTTCTTCTATCTTGAAAAGTCGCTGCATGCCTTGCTGAATACCCAAATCATCTACCGGGAATATATCCGGCCGGGCGAGTGTAAACATCAGCAACATCTGTACGGTCCATTTGCCTACTCCCTTTATTTGGGTGAGAAACGCCACAATCTCATCATCGCTCATAGAAGCCCAGTTTATCTTTTCAAGGTCGTTGTCTATGGCGAACTGCGCTACGTTTTGGATATACCCAGCTTTCTGTCCCGACAATCCAACACTGCGTAATGTATCAAAGTCAATGGCTACAACATCATTGGGGTGCGGATAGTTGTCGGCGAACAAAGCAATGAACCGTTTAAAAATTACATCGGCCACTTTTACACTCAATTGTTGGGATACAATAGACTCCAACAAATCATAGTAAATCCTTCCCGAGGGCCTAAAATCTGGCATCTCTATCTGGGACAATATGGGTCTAATTGTTGCCTCTTGTTGCAAGTGCGCTATAGCAGCAGCCGTATTCATGCTACAAAGGAAATTGATTTTCAGTATATTGCAATAATTATTTACAATTGCTGCTATAATTTGGATGAAACGTATATATATACGATGGATTGTTCAGTATGGTTTCTTATTTTGTGTTGAATATAATATTCTTTTTCCTCATTGGGCTTTATATGGGTAGAGCTGCTGTTGTTAAACCACTTTTATTTAATTGCCACTAGAATCACCTCCCATCAATTATAATCTAATTAAGTTGGCTTATGCATAATTGAAAAGACACAAAAACAAGTTCGTATTCTCCATTTATTAAGTGTCATCCCGACCGCAGGGAGGGACCTGCTCAAGAGCAAGATAACTGATAGAAACACTCACATTACTCTTGGGCAGGTCCCTCCCTGCGGTCGGGATGACACTCGATAAATGGGGCGTTCCATTTATTTTTTGCTGTTGAATTTATTCGGGTGAGAGTTGGCAACGTACTCTTGAGCAGGTCCCTCCCTGCGGTCGGGATGACACTCGGGGGTGGGGGGGTGGGGGCGAGGTGGCTAAAAACAATTGGGTCGCTGAGCAATAGCCCGGCGACCCAATATCCAAATATATTAGTATTCCAATTTTACCGCGCAAACGCCACCGCCCGCTTCTCCCGAATTACCGTAACCCGGATCTGGCCAGGGTACTGCATTTCATCCTGAATCTTTTGGGAGATGAGGAACGACAAGTCGTCGGCGTATTGGTCGGTCACTTTATCGGCCTCGACAATAACGCGCAATTCGCGGCCTGCTTGCATAGCAAAGGCATTAGACACACCCTCGTAGCTACGCGCGATTTCTTCGAGTTCGCCGATGCGCTTGAGGTAGTTCTCAAGAATTTCTCGACGTGCGCCTGGACGTGCGCCCGAGATGGCGTCGCAAGCCTGGATGATGGGCGAGAGGATATTGTTCATCTCAATCTCGTCGTGGTGGGCCCCCACCGCGTTGATGATGACGGGGTGCTCTCCATATTGCTCGCACAATTTCATGCCCACCAAGGCGTGGCTGAGCTCGGTCTCTTCTTCCGCTACCTTACCAATATCGTGCAACAGACCAGCACGTTTGGCCATTTTGATTTGCTTCGGGTTCATACCGAGTTCGGCGGCCATGATGGCGCAGAGTTCGGCAGTCTCGATGCTGTGTTTCAAGAGGTTCTGACCGTAGGAAGAACGGAAACGCATCCGGCCGACCATACGAACAAGGGCGGCATTGAGCCCGTGGATGCCCAGTTCTATGACTGTGCGCTCCCCGATTTCGATGATTTGCTCTTCAAGCTGTTTGGTCACCTTGGCTACCACCTCTTCAATACGCTGTGGGTGGATACGACCATCCGCCACCAAACGCTGGAGCGATAGACGGGCGATTTCGCGGCGCACCGGATCGAAGGAAGAAAGCACGATGGCCTCCGGCGTATCGTCCACAATGACCTCCACACCCGTAGCGGCCTCCAGTGCCCGGATGTTTCGGCCTTCCCGTCCGATGATTTGACCCTTCATCTCATCGTTTTCTAGGTTGAAAACCGAAACGGTATTTTCTATGGTGAACTCAGCGGCCATGCGCTGAATGGTCTGGATCACAATCTTTTTCGCCTCTTTGCTGGCGTTCAGCTTGGCATGTGTGACGGCATCACGGACGATGGTTTGGGCCTCGCTTTCGCTTTTAGCACGTACCTGCTCGAGCAACTGGTCTTTGGCGTCCTGCTGGCTGAGTTTGGCAATCGTTTCCAATGCCTTGATGCGTTCTTCATTGGCCGCATCCAGCTCTTCTTTTTTCTTCTGGACGATTTTGAGTTGCTTGTCCAGGTTTTCGCGCAGGGTTTCTATTTCGGATTCGCGGGTTTCGATGTCGCCTTTTTTAACCTCCAATTCTTTGAACCGTGCTTCCAGGGCGTCGTTTTCGATTTTCAAGTCCTTCTGCTGGGAAGCTATCTCCATTTCCAAGTCCTTGAGTTCCAATTGCCGCTTGGTTTTCTCCTCCTCTACTTCCAATCGCATTTGGGCATAACGTTCTTTGGCCTCCTGTATCTTCTGCTGCTTGATGCGTTCGTTTTCGGCTTCGGCATTGCCCACAATTTTTTGGGCTTTCAAGGCAGCCTCATCTTCGACCCGCTTGGCCGAAAGGCGCGATTCCTGGATGATAAGATCGGCTTGTCGGGTGGCCTCTTCTACCGCTTTAGAGCCTCCCTTTTTCGCGGTCAGGCTGGCAATCAGGTAGGCAGCAACGCCGCCTACGACCAACCCTATTATGATGCTAGTGATATCCATGATTGTTGAATTGTGATGATTCGGTTTATAAACGTGTATTCCCCGTGGGAATCGAGTTCTTGTTTTTTGCTATTTTCGGACGACTGCGCCTAGTTTTCCTTCAAAAACGCCGACCAATTGTCCCATCAATGCGTCAATGTCCTTGTCTTGCAAGGTCTTTTCCAGGTCTTCAAAAACAAAACTTACGGCATAGGATTTTTTGCCCGCACCCAGTTTGCTTTCGTCTTCGAATACGTCGAACAAGTTCACCTCTTTCAACATTTTTTTGGCCGTTTTGGCCGCCAATTGACGGATGTCGCCAAAAGCCACGGACTGATCAATGACCAGCGCCAGGTCGCGGCGAACGGACGGGAATTTGTTGAGTTCGGAGAACTGTGTCTTATTGCTACCCAATGCTTTCAGCACGTTTTCAAAATTGAAATCGGCAAAAAACACCGGGTTTTTAATATCCATTTTTTTCAAAAACGGTGTTGCCACCGCACCAAATGTCACCAATTCCTGTGGCCCACGATGCAATTTGAGGGCATACTGGAAAGGAGTTTCCTGCAAGGTCGTTTCTTGAAACCCGCTTACACCAAGGCGTGTCAGCAGGTTCGTCACATAACTTTTCAAGGTGAAAAAATCCACCGTTTTTTTGGCCGTTGGTTGCCAGCTTTCGGCGGAATGCGCGCCGGTCAGGAAAATGGCGAGGCGTGCTGTTTCATCCGTCGACCGCCCACCTTCTACCGCCAAGCGCTGGTAGGTTTTGCCAAATTCAAACAGTCGCAAATCCGGGTTTTGACGGTTTTGGTTGCGTTGGATTGCTTCCAAACCACTAAAAAGCATACTTGGGCGCAGACAATCCAAACCCTGGTTGGCCGAGTTGTGGATGAATACCAATTGTTCTTTTTCAACGGGCAAAATCGCCGAATCCCCGAGGTAATAGGCGGAGTTGGACAACGCAAGGCTCATGCACTCGTTGAAACCATTGGCCGCCAGGAAATCTGCCGCCAGGTTGCGCACCGCATCCGGATTGGGGCGAGCCTGAATTTCCATGCTGCTCCGAATTTGGGTCGGAATGGGCACCGCGTCTAATCCGTGCACCCGCAGGATTTCCTCCACAATGTCGGCCGCGCGGGTCACTTCGGGTTTGTTGGTTGGCACAACGGCCATAAAGCCCGTTGCTGTTTCGCTTTCTACGCCAATTTCCAGCGCAGAAAGTATTTTTTTGACCCGTTCTTTGGAGAGGTTTTCGCCAATCAAGCTGTTGATATGGGCGTACTCGCAAGCAATGCGGGCTGGGGCCACCGGGTTGGGGTAAATATCGACCAAGCCCGAAGCGATTTCGCCGCCGGCCAGTTCTTGAATGAGCGCCAGTGCCCGTTCGAGTGCGCGTACGCAACCGTTGGGATCCACCCCTTTCTCGAACGACCAGGCCGCATCGGTGCGCAATCCGTGGCGCAACATGGAGCGGCGGATGGATTTTGGACTAAAAAAGGCGCTTTCCAGGAAAATCGAAGTGGTTTGGTCAGACACACCGCTGGTAAACCCGCCAAATACCCCACCGATACACATGGGGTTGGATTCGCCGTCGCAAATCATGAGGTCTTCGGCCAACAGTTTGCGTTCCACCTCATCCAAGGTTTTGAAAGGCGTGCCTGCAGGGAGGGTTTTGACCAGAATTTTGCCGCCCTTGATTTTGTCGAGGTCGAAAGCGTGCAGGGGTTGGCCCAATTCGATGCGGACATAATTGGTCACGTCCACCACGTTGTTGATGGGGCGTTGACCCACCGCTAGTAAGCGGTTTTTGAGCCATTCGGGACTTTCCTGGACTTTTAAACCTTTGATTACGATACCCGCATACCGGGGGCAGGCTTCCTGGTTTTCGACCGAAACAGGGAAGGGCGCGTTGGCGTTCGAAAGATTCGAGGTTTTGGGAAGCCGAACCGGGAAAGATTCGTTTTCGTGGACACGCAGGTAGGCGGCCAAGTCCATGGCCACTCCAAGGTGGTTGGTGGCATCGGCACGATTGGGCGTGAGACCCACTTCGATTACGGTATCGGATTCTTTTTGAAAATAGTCGGCGGCGCTCCGGCCCAGGGGCGTATCGGGCGGTAAAACGATGATTCCGGCGTGGTCGTGACCAAGGCCAAGTTCATCTTCGGCGCAAATCATGCCTTGGGAAGGAACGCCCTTTACCTTGCGTTCGCCAATGGTGAACAAGGCCCCGTCTTTACTGAAAACGTTGGCGCCGGGCACGGCGAGAAACACCATTTGTCCGGCAGCCACATTGGGCGCGCCGCACACCACAGAGCGCACGGTACCGTCTCCAACATCTACTGTTGTGGCCGAAAGGTGGTCGGTATCAGGTATACGTTCACAAGTTAAAACCTTGCCAGTCAGCACTTTATCCAAGTCCACGGGCGAAGGTTTCACAGTTTCCCATCCTTCCACTTCCAGGCCCAGCGATGTCAGTATTTCGGCGATTTCAGAGGGTGTTTTATGTATGTCGAGAAAATCTCGAAGCCAATTCAGCGATACTTTCATTACCTCAAAAAAACTAACGGATTACGATCGGGTTTTTTCTCGCAAAAGTTGCGAATTGGCAAAGGTAGAAAGCTTGTGCGAAAATGTTTAACACTTTGATTTTTAACCGCCGAGCACAGGCCAGAATACGGCAAATCTCTTACTGGCCTCACAGGCAAAACGTTTTAAAAACGGCGCACGAAACGCACGAACAATTGGGTTCAAAAGCCGCAGCGCGGCGAAACGTCTGTAGAAGAATGGCGGGAGTCAGCCTAAAGGTGCAGCGCACCGGAACATTACCAAGGATTGTTCCGGTGCGCTGCACCTCCGGTCATTTTGCCTGAATTGGTTTCTACAGACGTTTCGCCGCGCTGCGGCTTTAATTTCCCGTCCATTTTCC
>JALHPW010000266.1 GCA_022842255.1 Saprospiraceae bacterium
GGAAACAACTGATTGACATTAAAAAAGATGTTGGCCGAGAATTGCCATCCGATACTACCTCCACGGGCAATAATTACGTCTTTATCGGCGAAGCAATGTACCTGGATTCGCTCGGGACCAAACGGCTTTTGGATTTTGTGGCGGCGGGCAATACCGCGTTTATTTCGAGCAAAACCATCCCATTCGACCTAATGACCTTTGTGTATTTTGACGAATGTGAGGATGCTCCCTGGAATGATTACGGCATGTTTGACGATAGTATTGCCCATTTTTCTTTGCGTACGCCCACCTTGCCAGACAGCAACACAACGTTCTTTTTCGCCAAACAGAACAAGCCACAGGCCTACAATTGGCATTTCATAGAATACTATCATTTTTGTGACTCCTTGTCCCAACACCCACTCGGCTACTTGAACAAGGATTGGGTGAATTTTGCGGCGTTCCCACATGGAAAGGGTCGGTTTTTGTTGCACACCAACCCCATTGCCTTTTCTAATTTCAGCCTGCTCCGTCCCGAAACCCGGCCCTATGCTGCGGGTGTTTTTTCCCATCTTTCTGAAGGCGATATTTACTGGGATGCGGTGAGTCGGGTGCCAGAAGCTGTGGGCCGCCGCAGGAATGGAAGTATGTTCTCCAATAGAGGCCTTGCCGAGGAACACCCCTTTACGTATATCCTGAAACAACCCGCTTTGGCCTGGGCCTGGTATTTGATTGCCGGGATGGCCATTACCTGGCTCATTTTCCGCGCCAAACGCCGGCAACGGGTCATCCCCGTATTGCCCAAAAACGAAAACTCCTCCTACGAATTCATCAGTACCATCGCGCACCTGCATTTTCGTGAAAAAAACTACGCCGGACTCTCGGCGCAGGGAATGCGGCATTTTTTGGCCCAATTGCGCGAACGTTACGGCTTGGTGGCACCCATCGACCCCGAAACGGGTCTGCCGCGTACCGACGATGAGTTTTTTAGAAAACTTTCAGCCCTTTCCGAGATTCCCGAACTGGAATGCCGGCGGGTATTCGGCCTTCACGCCAATACCCTGAACTATGAGCCTACCGAAGAAATGGCCGTGGACCTCCACCTTGCCATGGATGCTTTTTTAAAAGCCGCTAAATAGTCCTGACCTGGTTTCAACATCCATTTGCCCCACCTAGCTTGAGCGCACCATTGCTGGGCATTGCTTTTATTGCCTAAAAGTAGCATTGGGCCAATTTATTTTAACCTTATTGTAAAAAATACGCTTAGGGTTTCCCGATACTTTTTTTCTTTGCACTGCCAATTCTAAACCGTTTCCTTTTCTGGATTCAGTGGATTTTTTAAGTCTTCGATAGTTTCACAAATCTTACTTTCCTCCGTATGAAGATTTCTCTACAAAAATTCTTTCTCATGCTTGCGTGTCTGTTGGCTTGGGGTAGCACTTCAGTGCTTGCCCAGCGGCAAATCACCGGCAAGGTGACAGATGCAGAAAATGCCGAGGCCCTGATTGGGGCGAGCGTAATGGTGGAGGGTACTACCATCGGCACTGCGACCGATTTTGAGGGCAATTACCGCCTCAACTTACCCGCCGATGCGAAGTCGCTTCGGATTTCGTACACCGGGTACACCACCCAAACCGTTGCCGTGGATGCATCCAATGTGATGGATTTCAAGTTGTCGCCAGCTGGCGTACTTGAAGAAACCGTGATTATTGGTTATGGTCGCGTCAAGCGGGAAGACGCCACCGGTCTGGTGCAATCCGTGAGTGCCGACAAGTTTAACAAAGGCGCCATCACGGGTCCGCAAGAATTGTTGGCCGGTAAGGTGGCTGGCGTAGTCATCTCGACCGATGGCTCACCCGGTGGTGGTTCAAAAATCAGGATTCGGGGCGAGTCCTCGCTCTCTGCCTCAAACGATCCCTTGATTGTGGTAGATGGTATTCCCTTGGACAATGGGGGCGTATCCGGGAGCCGGAACCAACTGAACATCATCAACCCCAACGATATCGAATCGATTACGGTGTTGAAGGATGCTTCTGCTGCTGCAATTTATGGCAACCGCGCCTCGGGCGGCGTCATCATCATCACCACTAAGAAAGGAACCTTGGGCAAAAAAATCTCGGTTGGGTACAACGCCAATGTTTCTGTCGGACAAACGGCCAACCGGATTGATGTGTTGACTGCCGACGAGTTTCGGGACGTTGTTACAAAGCAATACACCAACCCAGACCCCAATGCGCCGGTGCATCCATCTCTGGGCTTGTTGGGTACTGCGAACACGGATTGGCAGGATGAAATTTATCAATCCGCTTGGGGGCACGATCACAACGTAAACGTATCGGGTGGTATTGGCAAGGTTCCTTACCGAGTTTCGCTGGGATACACCAGCAAAAACGGTCTGCTCAAAACGGATAATTTTCAGCGTTACTCGACGGCAGTGAACTTGACGCCCGGTTTTTTTGACAACACCCTGCAAGTGAATGTTCACTTCAAGGGTATGTTGTCCGACAACCACTTTGCCGACAAGGGTGCTATTGGCAACGCGTTGAGTTTTGACCCAACCAAACCTGTTCGGGATACTTCAGCGCGGTTTGGCGGCTTTACCACCTGGACCCAACAAGCGAATGGCAATCCAAACGGCCTCGCCCCAACCAACCCGGTGGCGCTGCTGGAATTGCGGGACGATAATTCTACCGTAAAACAATACATCACCAATGCTTCGGTGGATTACCGTTTTAAATTTCTACCAGCGTTGCGCGCCAACCTGAATTTGGCGTACGACTATGCCAAGGGCGAAGGCACGGTGGTGGTACCCAATTTCGCTGCCTTTGCTTTTGACGAACTCACGGGCGGCGGCGTCAACAATGTGTACGAGCAGACCAAAAAGAACTCTTTGCTGGAGTCTTATTTGAACTACAAAAGAGGCTTTGGCGAGCACGATATCGATGTGATGGCAGGCTATTCCTGGCAACATTTCGAAGTTGGGAATTCCTTCAAAAACTCCGATTCCGCTGGAACACCCGCGGAGACTACCGAAGGGACGGACCCTGCTGAATTGTACCTGATTTCCTTGTATGGACGCGTCAACTATTCCTTTAAGGATCGGTACTTGCTGACGGGGTCCTTGCGTCGGGATGGCACCTCGCGTTTTGGTCCCGATTTTCGCTGGGGTATTTTCCCGGCTGCAGCCTTGGCAGTCAAAATCATTGACAACGATAAGGAGTACTTTAACAACCTGAAAGTCAGAACCAGTTGGGGGATAACCGGTCAGCAAGACATCGGTGATTACTATGCGTATTTGGCTCGATATCAATTTAGTAACCCGAATGCGCAGTATCAGTTTGGCGATGAGTTTATCCAAACCATCCGGCCAAATGCCTACGTGAGCAACATCAAGTGGGAGGAAACCACGACCTACAACCTCGGCTTTGATTTCTCCATCGTGAAAAATCGGCTTTCCGGTTCGTTGGATGCTTACCAGCGGAATACCAAGGACCTGCTGAATTTTATCCCAGTTTCCGCCTTGTCTAACTTGAGCAACTACGTGACCGACAATATCGGCACCATGGAAACCAAGGGTGTTGAACTAAATCTGAATTTGACGCCTGTCAAGACCAAAAATCTGCGCTGGGATGTTTCTACCAACTTTGCCTACAACATTTCAAAAATCACGAAACTGACCACCAGCAGCGACCCCAATTATCAGGGGGTATTCACGGGCGGCATCGCTGGGGGCGTAGGCAGTAACATTCAGATTCACTCGGTCGGGTATGCGCCGAGTTCGTTTTATGTCTTTGAGCAACAATACGACGATGCCGGGAATCTCATTGAAGGGTCATTTGCCAACCTGAACGGCGATACCCTGGTGAACGATAACGACAAATACCGTTACAAAAACCCGGCACCGCTGTACACGATGGGGATTACCAGCAGCTTTGACATTGGCCGCTTCAATTTTTCATTTGCTGGCCGTGCCAACCTGGGCCAATACGTGTACAACAACGTACAGACCGATATGGGTTATCTCAACCGCTTATACGGCACGACCCGATACCTGGCGAACGTCAACCAATCCGCTGTGGATTTGAATGTAAAGGATCAGGCGAAACTGACCTTCAGCGATCATTTTGTGACCAATGCCTCCTTCTTCCGGATTGACCACATTACGCTGGGTTATAGCTTTGATAACCTCATCGGCAAATACCTGAATATCTATACCACGATTCAAAATCCTTTCGTGATTACAAAATATAAAGGTCTTGACCCCGAAATCGGCAATGGTATCGACAACCAGATCTATCCAAGGCCTCGCACCTTCTTGCTTGGGCTAAATGTCAACTTTTGATCAATTTAAACAACAGCAATCATGCGCAACATAAAAATACTCAGCATAACGGTGCTCCTGCTCGGAGCAGCCAGTTGTTTCAAAGATTTGGATACCGTGCCTTTGGACCCGGATATCCTGAACGCAGATGCGGTGTATAAGGACCCCAAAGCTTACGAACAGGTACTGGCAAAACTGTATGCCGGACTTGCCGTTTCAGGACAACAGGGCCCTGCTGGACAAAACGACATTTCGGGCATCGACGAAGGGTTTGGTCAATATTTGAGGGGATATTGGTACCACCAGGAACTGCCTACCGATGAGGCGGTAATTGGCTGGAACGACCAGACCATCAAAGATTTCCATGCACAATCCTGGACGGGTGGCGATGTGTTTGTGTATGCATTTTACAGCCGGCTTTTTGTTCAGATTGCCCTTACCAATGAGTATCTGCGGGAAACTACCGATGCAAAACTCGATGCAAGGGGCGTGGATGCGGCATTAAAAGCTGAAATCAAAAAGTACCGGGCGGAGGCCCGTTTCCTTCGTGCTTTGAGCTACTGGCACGCCTTGGACAATTTCAGAAACGTACCTTTTGCTACTGAGAATGACCTTGTAGGCACTTTTGTGCCACAGCAAGCCAAACCGGAAGACCTTTTCAATTACATCGAGTCGGAATTGAAAGCCATTGAACCGGATTTGGCTGCGCCCCGTACCAATCCATACGGTCGGGCCGATCGGGGAGCGGCATGGATGTTGCTTGCCAAGCTTTACCTCAACGCGCAGGTGTATATCCAAAAAGACCGCTATGCGGATTGCCTGACGTACTGTGAATCCATCCTGAACGCGGGATATGAATTGGAGCCAAACTATCAGAATCTTTTCCTGGCGGACAACCACAAGTCGAAGGAAATCATTTTCCCAGTTACGTTTGATGGCGTGAACACCCGCACCTATGGCGGCACCACGTTCATTATCCGGGCGGGTATCGGCGGTAGCATGGACCCTGGGGATTCCGGTATGGATGGTGGTTGGGGTGGTACTCGAGCTACCAAACAATTGATTGAAAAATTCCCAAGCGATTTGACAGGGATCAAGGTGGAGTTCAATCCAGGCTCAACCGCCTCGTATCCAAAGTTGTACGTGCCTGGCTCGCATCAGGGTTTTGATGCTACTCAAACCAGCAACTCATTGGCTGCAACCTCCACCATCGCGCCCAACAACAAAATTTACGAGGGCCACAAGTATTTCCCGAGCAACAATACCGGGATTTTGTTCACCCAGATTTCCTCCAACTCCGCTCCCAAGTTTGGCGACAACGGTGCTGACGGGACACTCGAAACCAACGGCGACACCATCGTGATTCCAGAGGCTGGGGTATATTTCATGAAGGTGAACCTCAACAACAAGACCTACTCCTTCGAAAAACGGCAGTGGAGCATCATCGGAACGGCAACCGGTGGTGTGGATGTGAATATGACCTGGGATTCTGATTTAGGGGTATTGGTAGCCAACGCACAACTGGTAGCAGGCTCGTTCAAATTTCGCAGCAATCAGGATGACGCTGTCAACTTGGGGGACGATGGCGCCAACGCCTTGCTAGAACTGAACGGTGCTGAAATTCAAATCAATGAAGCTGGGGGGTATAAAGTCCTTTTGGATGTGGATAAGCCCGACTATACCTATCAGATCCAATTGACCAGTTTTGACCGCCGCGGGTTGTTTTATTCCGATGGTCAAAGCCTGGAAATCAATGACTTGACCTTGTTTACCGATGGTTATGCGGTCAATAAGTTCAAAAACATCAACTCCGATGGAAGCCCCGGGAAAGACACTTACTACCCAGACACGGATTTCCCGATGTTCCGTTTGGCCGACGTGTATCTGATGGCCGCCGAGGCTATTTTGAGAGGTGCAGGTGGTGGCGACAAAGTAAAAGCCGCTCAGTATTTCAATGCGGTGCGTACCCGTGCCTTTACCGGAACCTCCGGCAATTACGATCCGGACGAAATCACCCTGCCTTTGATATTGGATGAACGCGCCAGGGAGCTTTACTGGGAGTGTCACCGCAGAAACGATTTGATCCGATTTGGTCAATTTACCGATGGTAGCTACACCTGGGCCTGGAAGGGTGGTGTGAAAGAGGGAGCTCCTGTGCCCAATTTCCGGAATATCTACCCAATTCCTACACAAGATATAGGTGCCAACCCAGGGTTGAAACCTAATCCTGGATATTGAAGGAATGTTTAGAGTTTGGAAGGTTTAGGGTTTAAAGTTTAGGGTATAGTTAGCCCTGGTCTCCAAACCCTAAACCTTCCAAACCCTAAACATTCAAAAACAAGTCATTTTCAAGTATTAAAATTCTATCACAATGAAATTACGTTTACTTTTTTCGATTCTGCTTTGTAGCCTGTTCTTTACAGGCATCAGTCAGGCCCAGTCAGTAGGCCTTATCGGCTCTGCTACCCCAAATGGCTGGGATTCTGACATCGACATGGTGCAAGACGTGGATAGCGCGCACCTGTGGTCGCTCAAACTTGACCTGATAGTCGGCGCGGTGAAATTCCGGCAGGACGAT
>JALHPW010000267.1:0-296 GCA_022842255.1 Saprospiraceae bacterium
TGGTCATGGTCGCCAGCCAGCACTAAAACGGGGCATTTTATGGTGCCCAATAAAGCTTTTCCGACTGTTGCTTTGTTGTAACAATTCGCCACTTGGGCAAACATTTCTTCCAGCCGTTCGGGCTCGGGCATGAGCTTTAATTGCTGCTCCCAATAGGCTTTATCCAGGTCAATGGCTTGTTTTGCCGTAAAATTAAACGCCCTTAATCCGGGGTATAATTCGCCAGCACCCATCACCACCATTTTTTTGACCCTGTTGGGAAACATTGCCCCTAATTGATAGGCGGTGTAGCCGCC
>JALHPW010000267.1:306-2083 GCA_022842255.1 Saprospiraceae bacterium
AAGCGGTTCGGTCCCCAACGATGACTTGCCATGACCCCGTGTTGAAATCGCTATGACCTGAAAATCCTGCTGCAAACGGTCAATAAAATCAGTCATTTCCACCGTAGAACCAAATAAGCCACCATGCAGCAACACAATCGGCTGCCCTTTGCCATACACTTCGTAATATATTTTGGCATCCTTTGCTTGCACGTAATGCCCAGCGTTGTCATTGGCTCCATAAGGGTTTTTATTGACCACATTCAGCGGCTGAAAAGCCCTTCGTAAATGGGGAATGTCCTGCCTGTCGGCATTCATATCCTCAGGGATAATTTTCAAATCCTTGAAGTAGCCAATGGTGCCAATGTCTACCCACAAGCCGATGCTGCCGTGGGTAGTTTTGCCCAACATTTTATCCACTACGAAGGTGGAATGCTTCGCATTGTTGATAAACATGCTTGCCTTTTCGCCCTTCACTTCAATGCGCATGGTAATCCACTCGCTTGTATCGACGGGAGTGCTGGTTTCATACTTGCCAGGCGCGGTTTTTCGCAGCGTCTCGAATTTATGGTCTGGGTAGGCATAATATTGAACCGTGCGATTTCTAGCTGCTTGGTTGTCGGAGCGCCCAACTTTTGGCCTTAAATAAATGGACTCGAAGGCCTGGTCGTTTTCGTCAATCCTGAATGCCAGGCCAATAAACCCTTGTGCCCGCTGGAACGGCGAAGGGTTTTGGATTTGGCTATACATTTTCACTTCAATCGTACCATTTTCAAAGTCAAGATTCGTCAACCTGGCGTAAGTAGGCTCATCCACCGTAGCCTCCAGCCTGTTTGCATCGAAGCCCAAAGCATTCAAGTCCCGCTCTATTTTCAACACTTTTTCGCCTTGGAAGTCAATAACGGAGCCGGTCACGTTTTTCAGCTCGAATTCTTGGCCGCCCAACGTTAGTTTTTGACCAAAGGTGTGGATGGCAGAGAGGCAGATTACGAAAATAAATAAATTTTTCATCAGCACTTAATTGATTGAAAATCAGGGTAAAATCAATTTAAAGACAAGCAGCAACATCCTGCACCATCTGAGGAAATTGCTGCCTGTTTCGGGTAATCCCGATCACTTCGATTGGTTGTACATGTAGGTGGCAATTTTCCAGGATCCTTTCACTTTTTGTAGTACAAACAGCTCCCTGAACTCGGCTTCTATTTTTTGCCCATTTGCCTTTATACCGAGTGTGCCCTTTGAGGTAGACCGTACAAATGCATGATTACCCTGTACGGTTACGGTCCCAACACTTACCTTCAAATCGAAGGTGTAATTGTCGAAAACGTATTGGTAGTTGCCTTTTAACTGCTCTGTTCCTTCCGCGGTAGGTGCAGCCGAGGGCAACAAGACACCATCTGCCGTAAAAAAGGACACCACCTTTGCCCCATCTGATGCGTTTAAGGCTTTAAAATATCCTTGCACCACCTTTTCCACCTCTGTTTTGCTGTTTGACTGTGCGCTGCTTGTGTGCCCAGACATGAGTAAGGAGCCGACGGCCATCAGGCCAAAAAATGATTTTTTCATTGTCTAATTTTTTAAATTTTGTGAATTAAAGACAATGCAAAGGTGCGGGCGGTCCAGACGGACGGCCCATGAACCATTTTAAGAAATCACCTTAAGATAGTTTAAGGAAAGGGGTCACTTCTCAGCTAAATCCTTGCGGATTTTGCTCAAAAACTCCGGTGTAATGCCCAAATAAGAGGCGATTTGGATATTGGGCAGGCGAGAGGCAAGTGTTGGATATTGTTCCAGAAAA
>JALHPW010000267.1:2093-6864 GCA_022842255.1 Saprospiraceae bacterium
AAAATTGAGGTAGCGTTGAAGGGCGGTGGAACTGATGTTTTGCAATACCCGGTTTTGCAGCTCCACAAACTTGTTTTCGATGATGACCTTAAAAATGCGGTCGAGCTTGGGCACGTTTTGGTAAAGAAAATACAAATCCTCCCGTTCAAATTGAGCAATTTCCGAAGCTTCCATGGCTTCAATGAACAGTTTGCTGGGTTTTTGGGAATGAAAACTGCTGATATCCGCTATCCAATCGTTTTCGGCGGCAAATTGGATGTTGTGCTCCGCGCCTTTCTCGTCCACGCCATACATTCGGAAGCAGCCACCCACCACAAAGCAATAATGCCGACAGGCAAACCCTTCCTGTAAAATCATTTGTCGCCGCTTGATTTTACGATAGCTTGCCTTATTGGCAATCATTTCCATTTCAGCCTCCTTCAAAAGCAGGTATTGCTGAAAATGCTCGATCAGTGCTTGTCTGGATTTCATTTTACGAAGATAGGCACCGGGTATTGCACCCCCCTTAAACATACTTGTGCTGGAGGCTTTTACTAAACTTCACTTTTTCAACAACCCATTCAACTCCCCAAATAAGTCCTGAACTGATTTATCCACGGGGAAAGCTTTGTCGCCCCAAACCACACGGCTGATTACGTCGCCATCCTGCCATTCCAGAAAATTATACATATTGCTGGGATGGTTAAATTCCATCTTGGCGAGGCCAAGCGCTTCTATGCTTTTAAAAATGGCTTTGGCCTTGCTGCCTTTGGTCTTGCCGGCGGACTCGGTTTTGGCCATGATGTCGCGGTAGAAAATCTGTCCATTGTCGCACAAAATATGCGCGGATTCCTTGCCGACGATGCCGCCCCCGCTACCCCAGCGGATTTGTTTTGTGGAGAGTTTGTCGCTGGTATACTTAGGTTGTTTGCAGGCGGTCCACAAAAAGGCAGTGGCTACAATTGTCAGGGTGATTAGGATGAATTTCATTGTAAATCAATGTATTGAAAGGTGAAAAGTGATTTTGGATTTACGATTTACGATTTTGGAATTACGATTTTTTTGATCCGAAGATGGGATGGATAATGCCTTATTCGGATCAAAAAAATCGTAATTCCAAAATCGTAAATCCCAAATCAAAGAAGGTCCTTGCCAATATCACGCCGGAAATACTTCCCTTCGAACTGGACGGTTTTGGCGTTGCGGTTCGATTTCCGCAAGGCCGATGGGATGTCTTTTCCCAGGCTTGTGAGCGCAATGACCCGTCCGCCGTTGGTTACACAGTGCCCGTCTTTCGAAAGCGTGGTTCCGGCGTGGAACGCGATTCCGTCCTTTACTTTTTCCAGGCCGGTGATGAGTTTTCCCTTGGCATAATCGCCTGGGTAGCCGCCACTTACCAGGAACACCGTGGTCGCGGTTCGTTTGTCGGAGCGGATTTTCACCCGTCCCAGTGTGCCTTTTGCGCAATTTTCAAACAAGGTCACCAAGTCGTTTTTGAGTCTCGGCAGCACCACTTCTGTTTCCGGGTCGCCCATGCGGCAGTTGTATTCGATGATCATGGGTTCGCCGCCCACTTCAATAAATCCAAAGAATATGAAGCCTTTATAGGGTATTTTTTCCTTTCTCAGGCCTTCTACGGTTGGCCGAATGATACGTGATTCAACTTTTTCCCACATGGTTTCGTCTACAAAAGGCACCGGACTTACCGCGCCCATGCCGCCAGTGTTCGGACCGGTGTCGCCTTCCCCGATGCGTTTGTAATCTTTGGCTTCTGGGAGGATTTTGTAGGTTTTTCCATCGGTGAGCACAAAAACGCTGAATTCAATACCGCTCAAAAACTCCTCCACTACGACCCGGGCACTGGCATCTCCAAATTTTCCGCTCAACATCTCGCGCATTTCTTCCAGGGCTTCGGCGTGACTTTGGCAAATCACCACCCCTTTGCCAGCGGCCAGTCCATCGGCTTTGAGCACAATGGGGAGCGTATGGTTTTTCAAGTATTCCAAACCGGCCTCCAGGGTATCTGCTGTAAATTCCTGATATCCAGCGGTTGGTATCTTGTGGCGCTGCATGAATTTTTTGCTCCAGGCTTTGCTGCCTTCCAATACTGCCCCGGCTTTTGAGGGCCCGATGAAGGGAATATTTTTTAGTTTTTCGTTCGCCTGGAAATGGTCCCAAATACCCCGAACAAGCGGCTCTTCCGGGCCCACAACCACCATATTTATTTGGTTATCCAGCACAAATTGAGCGACTGCAGGAAAATCAAGCGGATTGATGGGCACATTTTGGCCATGGGTCGAGGTGCCGGCGTTGCCGGGGGCGATGAACAGTTTGGAGCATCGTTTGCTCTGGGCGAGCTTCCACGCAAAAGCGTGTTCGCGGCCACCGGAGCCTAGTAGGAGAATGTTGAATGTGGTCAATGGTTGACGGTTGACGGTTGACGGTTGACGGTTGACGGTTGACGGTTGACGGTTGACGGTTGACGGTTGACGGTTGACGGTTGACGGTTGACGGTTGACGGTCAATTTAAATTAAGCTGCGAAGGTAACCCTCGTCGATAACGTTGTGTTAAAATCAGGGCACAAGAGAAATGGCTGGCCATGTTTTTTTTCATTTGTGGCTGCAAATCCTTTTTGATGGATCGCCTGCTTGTCCTCCTTTTTTCTGTCACCTTGCTTTTAGCCACTTCGCCGCCTCGGGTTGCGAATGAGGCTTGCGACTTTTCCGGCGGCATTTGTACGGTAAAAGAGGGGTGCCTGACGAAATCGGTGACATCCTGCCCCGCGCCTCCGGACGAAAAAAAGGATTGTAGCAAGGATTCCGACTGCTCTTTCCCCATTTGTTGTGTGTATGGTCCTTGTTGCTGCCTGTGCATCGTGCCAGTGTGTCCGATGCTCCCTGTTTCGGCACCGATGCCGGAAGAAACCAGCGTAAAACCAGGCGAGCATCAGGATTTTTACCCGCAGCAAGTTAGCCGCGCCATTTGGAAGCCTCCCGCCTTTTCAGTTTGAGTGTCCCAAAATTTGTCCCTGGATGATTTCAGCTGTACAATAGCATCATGGAACCGAGTTCCATGGTTCAACTCATTATCTTAAACTGACATTTCACATCATGAAAAATAAATCATTCGGCATCATCGCCGCCATCCTTCTGTCTGCCGGTATCGCATTTGCATTTGTCAACACCAGCGGCCAGTGCTGCGCACCGGAGGCTTGCAATGCGTCCGATCAAACCTGCTGCGACATGCCATGTCCAGCAGACGGGTGCCCCGTTCCTTGTTGTGAGCAATAAGGTTGGGCTATCCTTGATGGCTAACTAATGAAAGCGGGCGAGGGTCATTCTGACCTTCGCCCGCTGTTTTGTAACCCGGAACTCCGTTCCGGGGCGTTTTTTGTCTTTTCTGGAACTCCGTTCCGAGGTACTGCTGATTTTCCCCCGGAACGGAGTTCCGGGTTACTGTCCAAAAACGAATTGTACAATATTGGCGCCCATCTGCAAGGCCTTGGTTCTGAGCTCTTTAGGGTCGTTGTGTATATCGTCCCAGCCATCCCCCAAATCCGTTTCGAAGTTGTAGTAACAAACCAATCGGCCTTGGTACAACAATCCAAAACCTTGTGCGGGCTTGCCGTCGTGTTCGTGGATTTTGGGCAAGCCGTTGTTAAAGTTGTATTTCTGGTGATAGATGGGGTGGCTGAAGGGCAATTCCACAAAATCCAGTTCCGGGAATACTTTTTTCATCGCTGGCCGCACGAAGGGGTCCAGACCAAAGTCGTCGTTCAGAATAAGAAAACCTCCGCCCTCCAAATAAGCCCGAAGGTTCCGGGCTTCCAGGTCGCTGAAAAGCATGTTTCCGTGCCCGGTGGCATACACGATGGGGTAGTTGAAAATCTCCGCACTGCCTGGTTCCACGGTCGCGTAATCGGTCGCATCGAAATTGGTGCGTAGGTTTTCGTTGCAGAACTTGGCCAGGTTTTTCAGGGAGTTCACATCATTGTACCAATCGCCGCCGCCGTTGTATTTGAGCAGGGCTAGTTTGAGGGTTGGGGGCGACTGAAATGCCGAGGCAAAAAGAACGGCAAAAGCCAATATTAAGTAGCGCATTTATTTGAAAATCAAAGGTTTGTCAAAATTTTGAGTCATCCACCGTATTCAGGTAGTCCTGAATTTCGCCCACCACAGATTTAACACAGCCATCCTCAAAAGGTGATTTCAGGTTGGCCAATTTTACCAGATTCAGGAAGGATTCGCTCCCGCCAGCCCGGCAGAGCCGCAGGTAATCGGACCATGCGGTTTCATGGTCGTGGCGATCTTTTACCCAGAATTGGAAAGCACAAATTTGGGCCAATGCATAGTCGATGTAATAAAACGGGGAGTTGAAGATATGGCTTTGTTTATGCCAAAAACGACCCAAACTCAGGTGTTCAATGCCATTGTGGTCCCGGTGTGGGAGGTAAGTTTTTTCAAGTTGAAGCCAAACCGCATTGCGTTCGGCGGGGCTCATGTCCGGGTTTTCGTACACCAAATGCTGGAATTCATCCACGGCTACCCCATAAGGCAAAAACTGAATGGCGCCGGCGAGGTGCATAAAATGGTATTTTTCGGTCTGATCGCCAAAAAACAGGTGCATCCAGGGCCAGGTGAAAAATTCCATGCTCATGGAATGGATTTCCGCTGCATCGGCAGTAGGCCAATGGTATTCTTCAAACGGAAACTGGCTGCTGCTCCACACCTGAAACGCGTGCCCGGCCTCGTGGGTCAAAACGTCGATATCCCCGCTGGTGCCATTGAAATT
>JALHPW010000268.1 GCA_022842255.1 Saprospiraceae bacterium
GGGGTGCAGCAAGTGCCCCCTCCGTCGCCCCCAACCCCTGGGTTCGGGTTTAGCCATACGATGGTGAATGGCACCTTGGATAGCCTCACGACCAATATTTTTATAAACGGGATATTCCCAACATCCGTCAAAATCCACATCGGCAACCCCGGGCAAATTGGGCCCGTGTTGACTGAAATAAGTGGGGTGGGGGCGCCTGGATATTATTCCAAAACCTATCCAATTACGGAGGCGCAGCTGACTGATTTTGCGCAGAACCGCTTGTATATCAACGTAACGACCAATAACTTTCCCAACGGAGAACTTCGGGGGGTAATGAAAAACACCCTGCGCAAAGCTTATGCCTATGATTTGTGTGGATTGCAAGTGGTGCCTCCTACGAACAGTGATGCGTTGGGAATCGCGGTATCGTCGGTAGACCAGGCGAACTGCTATTTGAACTATAAGGTGATAGCGGACGGATTGTCAGGACCGCCAACCGATGGCTATTTTGCCATTGGCGGCTTCGGTTTGTCCGGCGTCCCATTCCATAGTGTGCCGAATACAGAGCCAATTATGGCTGATTCCTATGAGATCATGACGGCCCTTGGCGATTCCATCGAAATGGGGCGTAGTTACCTTCAGATAGGCACTGCAGGCTACCCCGATGGCGAAATCCGTGGGCAGCTTCGACGTGGGTTCAGCTGTCCAGAAGTGGTGGCCGTGACTGATTTGGACCAGGTTAGTGCAGTGGTGGTATCGCCCGTGCCTTTTCGGGACCTGTTGAATGTTCAGTTTGAAAGTACGGCGAAGTTTGAAGGGCGGTTGGTGATGCGGGACATTTTGGGCGTAACGGCCATGACGCAAGCGGTCCAGATTGTGGACGGTGAGCAAACCATTCAAATCCAAACCGGGAATTTGCCCAAAGGGATTTACACTTTATCGCTTGAATCGCCTGGCCAAAAAACCTCAGTAATGCTGAAAAAGGTACTCAAAGTAGAGTAAAAGTTCAGTTTTTGGGTTTCTCCCCTCCGTTGTTTATTAAAAATGCCACCCAGATTCCGATCTGAGTGGCATTTTTAATAAACAACGGAGGCTGCATACTTCTGTCGGTTAAGCTCCCGAATAAACGTTGCAGTTATTGATTTTTTCTTAATTTGTCGGCGACTTTAGTGCGGAAATAAGATGAAGTTGTTCGTCAAATATATGGTGAGCGCTCGCTGCAAGATGGTAGTGAAGGAGGCCCTGAACAGTCTTGGTCTACATTATGTCTTTGTGCATTTGGGGGAAATAGAGATTTTGGAAAACATCACTCCCGCCCAGCGAAGTCAGCTCAAAATAGCCTTGCGAAAATCTGGCTTGGAGCTCATGGACGACCAAAAAGCCATCCTGATTGAGAAAATAAAAAATGTGGTCATTGAAATGGTGCATTATACCGAAGCGCCCCTCAAGGTCAATTTTTCTGTATTTCTTGCCGAGTCCCTTCAATACGACTACACCTATTTATCCAACCTTTTTTCGGAAGTAGTAGGCACAACGATTGAACATTTCATTATTGCACACAAAATCGAACGGGTAAAAGAACTGATTGTGTACGATGAGCTTAACCTCACCCAAATCTCTTACTTACTGAACTACAGCAGTGTGGCGCATTTGTCCAATCAATTCAAGAAGGTAACCGGACTGACCCCTACCCACTTCAAAAAATTGAAAAAGAAACGGCTTGCTGGTTTGGAAGAGGTGCGGTAAATCAATTGGTGGCCAAAGAAAGCAGCCCTAATTTCTGGATGATATTCATAATGGGTACACAACTCGTTCATTTAGAATGTTGTTAAACTGAATTGCGTCCGCTAATGACACGCATTAAAACGGCAATTATCGCTATCACCAACAATATGTGGATGAGTCCTCCGGCATTAAAGCCAACGAACCCAATGAGCCAGCCGATGATTAGGATTACAGCGATGATATAAAGTAGATTTCCCATGATTTAATTTTTTATTGAATTGATACTTCAAAGGTGAGGGCATCTCTTATGGTCGGCATTACACAATTCAGGAATTTAGTTACATGATTCACACCCGCTGTATCGCCTCCCATACGTGAATGATGTAACTCTTTAATTTAATTGTGTAACAGTAGTCAATGACGATTGTACTGACCTTTGTCTGTCAAAATTTATTATAAATCAACATTATGAAACTGCTAAAAAGTATTCAGTGTGCCTTGCCAGCCTTGTTGTTGTTTGTTTTTGCCTCCAACTCTATTGCGCAGCGAGCAGAATTTGGTATCAGGCTCATGCCCACCTTTACTTCTTTCGATTTACAAACTGCTTCAGGAGGCAAAGTAAAAGGAGAGGCAACCCTCGGATTTGGGGTTGGTGCACTTCTTGGGTTTAATTTTTCAAGATACATTGGGGTGCAAGGGGAAGTAATTTACAGTGCTATCTCACAGAAATATAAAGAAGAAGACGTAGAACGGAAGGTAAAATTGAAGTATGTCAATATTCCTGTTTTGCTTTCGCTCAATACCGGTAAGACCAAGATTATCAATTTAAATGTCGTGGCAGGTCCACAATTGGGCATAAGTGTAGGAAGCAGGTTGTTTACTTCGGGCAACAACAGTGCAGATAGCACAACGGCAGTATTGTCCGTTAAAAAAGGAGATTTGGGCTTTGTCTATGGTGCCGGTATTGATTTTGCCGTAAATGAGGCACGTACTGCCCGTTTAAGTCTGGGGTACCGTGGGGTGTTTGGCCTTTTCGATATTAGTGACGACAATAGAAGTCTAACTACAGATTCCTATTATGTGCTTGCCCGGACCCACATAAAAACCAATGCCATTTATGTAGGCATGTCTATTTTGTTTTGATCTAGTGCCACATTCACGGAATGTCTTATGAATGACTTTGAGTCACCCGGTGAATAGCGCAAGCGGTTCGCATTTTTCGCAAACCACTTTCCGTTGCGTATAACCATATTGATCTTGATCTAACCATGTAATTATTAGCCAATAATCAACTCAAGCCCAAAACACGCTATTTTACACGAAGCCCATTTCTAACGTGAGATGGGCTTTTGTGTAAATATACCTATCCTTAATTGAAGACCTAGTTTGAAAGGTGTGAATCATGTAACTTTTGTAAAGAATTATGTAACAGGCCATTTGGCCAGGACGCCCACTTTTGCAAAGCAAAGCTTTTGATTCTGAATCACCTTTTTTAAAAAATATAATGTCCAACCAAACAAAATGGTCAATCGACCAAACGCACAGCGAAGTGGCCTTTAAAGTCAGGCATTTGATGATTGCCCACGTAAAAGGTGCATTTAAAACATTCGATGCAAGCATCTATACCATTGGCAATGATTTTACCACTGCCGAAATCGATTTTTGGATTGACCCAAGCACTATTTCCACAGGGGATGCGAAGCGGGACGAGCACATCAAGGGCGCCGATTTTTTTGATGTGGCCAATCACAAGCAGATAACGTTTACCTCCAATTCACTCGGAAAGCCGGATGCGGATGGGAACCATGAGCTGTGGGGGGATTTGACCATAAAAGGCGTTCTCAGAAATATAAAACTGGACGTACAGTTCGGCGGAATTGTAAAAGACCCTTGGGGCAACACCAAAGCGGGGTTTACCGTGACGGGAAAAATAAACAGGAATGATTGGGGGCTTACCTGGAACACCCCTTTGGATACCGGAGGCCTGATGCTGAGTGAAGAAGTAGGGATTTCCTGCGAAATTGAACTCATCGATATCGGTCATACGGATTTGGTCATGGAACTGGCCCACACGCCAGAGGCAAAAGGAATTTTTTAGGGGCCCCAACAGCCGATCAATTGAACACATTCAGCATCATAATAAATGAAAAAGGACAAAGAAATCAACGCTCCGCCTAACAAAAAGGGCTTGGACGAAGTGGGGGGCAGCCTTCAAGGATACCCACTTTACCCCGCAAGTGAAGACATTTACAATCAACTCAAAGTGGAAAACGATATTGATCCTGAGGACATTACAAAGGATAAGGATTCGACGGAGATGGATGAGGTTGGGGTCGGCAATGAACGCGAGTTCGACGACGACATGTCTGGAGGCGATTTGGATATCCCAGGGTCAGAACTGGACGATGAGCAGGAAGATATCGGGAGTGAGGATGAGGAAAACAACTATTACAGTATTGGCGGAGACGGGCATAGCGATTTGGATCAAAACAATAACTAACCGTAAAATAAACATAAGCAAAATGCACGATAAAAAACAATTGGGTATTTGGATGGACCATTCAAGTGCGCACATTATTGAGTATTCGGATTCTTCTTTGGAAACCGAAACCATAGAAACCAATTTTACCCATCAAGACAAGGAAAGCAGTCTCCGAAAGAGTGAAAACTTGATGCACAACAAAGAGCAACAACAACAGGGAGACTATTATAAAAAACTGGGAGAGGTAATCAAATCTTTTGACGAAGTGCTATTGTTTGGCCCTACGGATGCGAAAACCGAGTTGTACAATCTTCTTACAGCCGACCCTCATTTTTCAAAAATTAAAATAGAGGTCAAGCAAACAGACAAGATGACTGAAAATCAGGAACATGCATTCGTCCGGGAGCATTTCAAGGCCCAGCACAATATGTGAATGATGTAACATCTTTCAGAAATTGTGTAACGGCAACGGAAAATTGGCAGGGTACCTTTGTATAAATCATTCAAAATATTTTATGCCACTTTTTAATGTTCTCCTTGTACTGATTGTTGTAGGTGTTTTACTTTGGTTAGTAAACAACTACATCCCCATGGACCGTAAAATCAAAAACATACTCAATATAGTCGTTGTGATTATAGTTGTTTTATGGTTGTTACGCGCATTCGGGGTGTTGGATTCACTTTCAAGTATCCGAATCTAGCCCTTTTGAATTGTACCGTCCAAACACGTTTCATTTTTTAAATCACATTCAAAAATAAACATCATGAGCTCTGGAAAAGTATTATTGGGCATTCTGGCTGGTGTAGCCGCTGGTGCCACTTTGGGCATCTTGTTAGCACCTGACAAAGGTTCTAACACACGACGTAAGATTATCCAAAAAGGGGACGATTACGTCTCCGAACTAGAAGACAAATTCAACGATATTATTGGAAATATTACCAACCGATTTGAATCTGCGAAGAAAGAAACCGTGCGTATGGCCGCCAACGGAAAATCAAAAATGGAAGAAGCGCTATCTGAAGTGGCTATTTCCGGCAAGTAAAGTCATGTACTAGCACTACTGGGTAACGATACCCATTATTGGCAATTTAAAAATGCAATAATCAGCAGACGACTGTCTGATGGCTATTGCATTTTCTTTTTCATAAACGCATCACACAAATATTGATGGAATCGACAAATAACCTGATTGATCCTCTAATGGATAGGATTGAAACGTATGGGAAAACCACCCTCGAGCTTTCAAAACTAAAAGCCCTTAAGGCAGGCATTGTAGTCACAACTTCCCTGGTCTCAAGACTTAGTGTTATTGTGATGATTTTACTTTCGGTACTTGTTTTCAGCATAGGAATAGCCCTCTTTCTGGGTGATTTACTTGGGAAGTCATACTATGGCTTCTTTATCGTTGCCTCTTTTTATTTGCTTATTGGGGTGATTTCGCATTTGTTTCTTGACAAATGGATTAGAAGGCCAATTGGCGATATGCTTGTTTCTGAAATACTCAACTAAGGTCTACCATGCAAAAAATATATACAGAATCCAACCTGGATGAATCCATTTACCTGCTGGAAAACAGGCAGGCTGAAGAAAGGGAGTTGCTTAGGGTGCAATTTTTGATTACCTATGAGCAAATAAAACCCCTAAACATTATCAAAAACACCTTTAGGGATATGGTTGATTCACCAGAAATCAAAGGCAATGCCCTCAATGCCTCTATAGGTCTTGCTGCTGGGTATGTGTCCAAATCTTTGTTTGAACGGGTATCAAACAATCCATTCAAACGGGTGATTGGCGCTGTAATACTCCTAGGCATCACGAAGGCGGTAGAAAGAAACCCGGCCTTGGTTAAATCATTCGGGCAGACTATTTTAGGTATTTTCAGAGGACGAAAAAGCGCCCCGGCAGTGGAAATCGATTCGGATGAACACACGCTGGGCTAATTCAAGAGTACTGCCGAGCAAATGTGTGAATTATGTAACTATTTTAAAGAATTATGTAATCAAAACGCCTCTGGCCAAGCCCACCTTTGTTAATTACCCATTTTATTATACAGGTTTGAAGTTACACATCAAGTATATGGTCAGTAAACGCTGCAAATCAGTGGTGAAGGAGGAGCTGAAAAAGCTCGGTCTGCACTTCATCATAGTGGATTTAGGCGAAGTGGAAATTCTGGAAGATATCTCGGATGAGCAACGAAAAAAACTAAAAAATGAATTGTTGGATGCAGGTCTTGAGCTGATGGATGACAAAAGGGGGATATTGATTGAAAAAATCAAAAACGTAATCATTGAAATGGTTCACCATACCGATGAATTGGACAATAGGAAATTTTCCGACTATCTAAGCGAAAAATTGAGTCATGATTATACCTATTTGGCCAATTTGTTCTCAGAAGTACAAGGAACCACGATTGAACAATTTGTAATAGGTCATAAAATTGAGCGCATAAAAGAGTTGATCATTTATGGTGAACTGAATATGACTGAAATCGCATGGAAGATGCATTACAGCAGTGTGGCGCACCTGTCCAATCAATTTAAAAAAGTGACTGGACTAACGCCTTCCCATTTTAAACAAATGAAGGATAAAAGGCGTAGCCCAATTGAAGAAATTGGGGAGTCTATACTGTGATTAAAGTGATTTTGATGATTTGAGTGATTGAAACTCCTGAT
>JALHPW010000269.1:0-3768 GCA_022842255.1 Saprospiraceae bacterium
CCATCACATTGGAGGCCGAATCGCCCACCAGTAGAATATCAATGCCAGCTTCATCTAAAATGCGGGCCGTGGAAAAATCATACGCGGTGAGCATGGCGATTTTTTCGCCACGGTTTTTCATTGCTTGGATGCTGTGCGTGGTCACACGCTTGAGTTCGCCGGTTGCAACTGACATAGTTTTGAAAGAGGTGAGTGAACGGTCGTGTGGTGGATCGCCTTCGCACAGCATGCAGCCGTGCTTGCACGGGCGAAGGCGGGTAAAGGTAGTGCTGAAAACAAAAAAGCCACACCTCTTTTGGTGTGGCTCGTAAAACAACAAATTATAATCCCATGAACATTTCGAATGAATGGGCTTTCCGGGGAACGGTATGACTTGAGCAAAAAGTGGTATGGAAACGGCTGGATTCGGTTTTTGTTGCAGAAAGGCGGGGCGGGGAACCAGGTTTAGCAAGTCCTCCCACCATTGGAAGGACTTGCTCTCTCACCTGAATTTGTATAATCCCATGAACATATCTCTTGGCGGCAATTCGTTTATTACCACCGTTCACTTGACAAAAGTGCCACTACAATAGCCCGCTTCGCAATTACATTTTTGAAGCATTGTGAAAAATAAATCTAAATATAAAACAACTAACATCTAATTAAAAGTCATATAAAAAGCTTAAAAAAACCAAAAAACCAATTAAATTTTATAAAAATTGTGAACAATAAATTATCAAAATAAGCGTCCAACTCGGCAAAAAAGTCGCCTGCCCGTCAAAATTTCAGACCAATATACCCAAAAAAAACACCCCGGACTGACAAACGGCAGTCCGGGGTGCAGGAACGGATGGGGTTAAAAAAATAAGGTAATGCTCAATAGCGGAACCCAAGCGTATCGGTAATGGAACTCATGTTCATAGAATCCACGGTCACCACGTCTATGCGCAGCCCCGAAGCAATGGTTTGGTTTTTAGCCGTGAACACGCCATAACCCTCTGATATATTGGTATAGCTCGGAAAGGTTTCTGCCCCCGTGAGGTTGCCATTGGCAGCTGCGGTTTCCAGGTATTCCTTGATTTCGCGTCCGCCGCCATCGAGGATAAGGTCGCAACTCTCAAACTCCCGGTATTTATCAGCTGGTACACGTTGGAGGTTTTGAGCCAAGAAGTTGTAAAAACTATTCCGTGGAATTTGCGCAATACCCCTGTAAATGCCGCCACCACCAGCTGGATTAGCCTCTCTTTCGGCATTTTTCACCGCCTCCCAAACGAGTTCATGCGTACTGGCGATGGTACCATTCAGGTTTTTCAAGTGGTACCGAATCCGGAATGTGATGTTGAAAAAATAACCGTTCACATCGGTTCGCCATTCGATGGAGGTGCCGGGCACATTGCTTGCAAAGGCGATCTTGGGCACCTGTGGCGACAGGTCAGGCTTCCTGATTTCGAAAGACCCTGGTACCGCCGTCTCCGCCGTTACATCAGGCCGGCCATCATTGCGTTCTATGACGAGCCGATAGGTTTTGCCTCCTATCAGTGGGAATCCGCTAGCCGGATTTATCTTATACAACCAGTTGGGTTGACCCGTAAAAACGCCCGGATCGCGTGGATACCCCTCTAATGCGCCATCCACACGCTGAAGCTGCACCCGACTCAAGTTGTCGGTACGCTCCAGCCAAACCGTGATGGCATTTTCTGGATAATACAGGGAGTCCGCAATTTGTGCGATGGCAAGCGCACTCTTTTCGGGGTCTACAAATGCTTTTTCGATGCGGATATAGTGCGCCGTGTCTTGTGGCGAAAGGATTCCATACACTACCGGGATTTCTTTCCAAGGAGCAGTCACCTCAAAATCATTGGAACATGCCGAGAGCAAAAGGCCGAACGGCAGGAGCAAGAGCAGTTTTTTCATGTTTGTTGTTCAGTTATAGCCAACGCAAAGTGGTTTTGAGGATTGAGTTTTTATAATCAATTAAAAATCAAGGTGTTTCAATCACTCAAATCATCAAAATCACTTTAATCTCAGTATAAACGGCCGCAAAGATACGCACCTTGGCGAGAGATTCGGCAGAAAGCCTTGCCAATGGGCGACGATTTCAAGATTTCAAAACCAAGGTTTCAAAAGGACGCAATTCCACCCTCGTTCCGTTGGGCAGTGCTGTGCCTTTTTCCTTTTGGGTCAGGTTGCAAAATGCTGACCAGGCAGCGTTCTCTTGTTCAAAATCAATTCTCCAAACATCGGGTTCTAGCTCAAATACACCCCTAATCTGGCTCCCACGCAAAGAAAGCGCCTCCTCAAATTCAGATCTTTGCTCCTCATTGTATTGCCCCACATCATCCGAGGTAAACAGCAGGTTTCCCAATAACGCATTGATGGTCAAAAGCGTTTGCTGCTGTTCCGGGTTTAGCTTTTGGTGCTCCGTACGCAAAATGAACACATCCGGATCGTTTTGGAATGCGCGGCCGTTCAACTGCCAACGCCCCAGGGTGCTGCGCAGCGAAGCCAACGTATCGACCCGTTCCCGGTGCCGCAAAAAAGACAGTAGCGGGTGCTTCCAACCCATGTGGACGTCGCCGCCAATCCGACAATAATCCACCTGCCCAAACGCGGAGCCCAGGGGCACGCCACAAGCCAGTATTCGCCGTGCGCCCACCAGATTTCGAAGGAATTCCATGGCCTCCCACATCACGCCACCGCGTGTTTTGCCCGGTGGGGGAGCAAGTGCAACCGCAAAAAGGAAATCGAGTTTGAGCAACTCAAAGCCCCATTTGTCCTGCACCAAATGAAACACGCCACTCAGGTACTCCCGCACACCGTCCTGATAAAAATCCAAGGCGTAATACCAGCCTCCCCACATCGGGTTCCAGCCCACCAGGAGGGGCCGGCCCTTCTTATCCTTCAACAACCATTCAGGGTGGCGGCGCGCAAGCTCAGACTTTGCGGAAGCCACAAAGGGCGCCAACCACAGACCTGGGGCCATGCCTTTTTCCTTGATTTTCAATGCAATATGCCGCATTCCATTTGGGAACTCGGGCTTCGCCGTAAGCCAGTCACCCACCGCCGTTTGCCACCCGTCGTCAATCTGAAAGTATGGCATTGCGTGAATAGAACTTTCCGAAAGTTCAAAACTTTCGGAAAGTTGTGCAGCAAACGAATCCAAGTTTTGCAACAAAACCGCCTCCGAGATATTGGTAAAATGGCGGTACCAACTCGTCCAACCAATGGCCGCCGGAGCAGCGGGCGGGTCAATCTCACAGTTTTTGAAATAGGTATCAAAGAGCCATTGCTCCTCGCCTTCGCCCACCCAAAAATCGAGGGCAGGAAAAGAGTGTCGCAGGGCAAGCCCATCCATGTCTTTCCGAACTGTTAGGATGCCGTTTCGATGGTCGTACAGAAAAAGGGTGAAGCCGGTGCGCTCGTTTAGGGAGCCGCAAAGTACCCCTGAACTCCGTTCCGGGAGGTGCTCTTGTACCCCGGAACTCCGTTCCGGGAGACGCCCTTGTACCCCGGAACGCTGTTCCGGGAGATGCCCTTGTACCTCGGAAGGCTGTTCCGGGAGATGCCCCGGAACGGAGTTCCGGGGTACATACACGTACGTCCAAGAATGCAAAAAGCCACGTCCGCGAGGGATTCCGGCAATATGTTCATCCCCATAAAAGCCCATGTGCTTTCGGGCGACAGCGCGGAGGCGCGGGATACCCTCAGACACCTTTAAAAGCTGGCTCTCACTCCAGGATTGATACCCATTGGCCAAAAAACGAGCATCGGGCGGCAAGGGCATATCAA